>CAYPVZ010000658.1:0-2113 GCA_964414235.1 uncultured Rhodothermales bacterium
GGGTAGACCGAGGCCCGCGACGCACCGTTGTCAGTCCGGCGTGCGATCCTTCCCGGCTGTCCCCCCGCGACCATGGCCCAGATCCAGCGCATCGACTCCCCCTTCCAGCTCTCGACTGGCTTCCAGCCGATGGGCGACCAGCCCCGCGCCATCGGCGAGCTCACGGAGGGGCTCTTCCGCGGCGACCCGTACCAGACGCTGCTCGGCGCGACGGGTACCGGCAAGACGTTCACCATGGCCAACGTCATGCGCAACGTCGGCAAGCCGACGCTGGTGATCTCGCACAACAAGACGCTGGCGGCCCAGCTCTACGCCGAGTTCCGGCAGTTCTTCCCCCAGAACGCCGTCGAGTTCTTCATCTCGTACTACGACTACTACCAGCCGGAGGCCTACATCGTCTCGTCCGACACGTACATCGAGAAGGACATGGCGATCAACGAGGAGATCGACCGGCTCCGGCTGCGGGCCACGTCGGCGCTCGTGAGCGGCCGCAAGGACGTCGTGATCGTCGCCAGCGTGTCGTGCATCTACGGCCTCGGCAACCCGGACGAGTACAAGAAGCAGCTCGTCCAGGTCACGCCGGGCACCGAGATCGACCGCGACGAGCTGCTCCTGAAGCTGGTCCACATCTTCTACAACCGCAACGACGTCGACTTCGCGCCCGGCACGTTCCGCGTGCGAGGCGACGTGGTGGAGGTCTTCCCGGCCTACTTCGAGGACCAGGCCTACCGCATCGTCTTCTGGGGCGACGAGGTGGAGCGCATCGCGCGCATCAACCCGGTCACGGGCGACGAGCTGGCGCTGGAGCAGGACACGCTGACGATCTACCCGGCCAAGCACTTCGTGACGCCCAAGGACCAGGTCGACCGGGCCATCGCGGGCATCGAGGAGGAGCTCCGCTGGCGGCTGGCGATCCTCCGCAACGAGGGCAGCCTGGTCGCCGCCGAGCGCCTGGAGCAGCGGACGCTCTTCGACATCGAGATGATCAAGGAGATCGGCTACTGCTCGGGCATCGAGAACTACAGCCGCCACATGGACGGCCGCGAGCCCGGCACGCGCCCCTACTGCCTGCTGGACTACTTCCAGAAGAACCACGGCGACGACTGGCTGATGGTCATCGACGAGAGCCACGTGACGGTCCCGCAGGTGAGGGGCATGTACAACGGCGACCGCGCGCGCAAGCTGAACCTCGTCGAGCACGGCTTCCGCCTGCCGTCGGCGATGGACAACCGGCCGCTCACCTTCGAGGAGTTCGAGACCTTCCACCACAACCTGGTGTTCGTCTCGGCCACCCCCGCCGACTACGAGCTCGACCAGTCGGGCGGCGTCGTGGTGGAGCAGATCATCCGCCCGACGGGCATCCTGGACCCCGTCGTGGAGGTCCGCCCGGTCGAGGGCCAGATCGACGACCTGCTGGCCGAGATCCGCGACCGCGTCAAGGCCGGCGGGCGCGTCCTCGTGACGACGCTCACCAAACGGATGGCCGAGGACCTGACGGACTACCTCGACAGCTTCGGCGTCCGCGTCCGCTACCTCCACTCCGACATCGACGCGCTGGAGCGGGTCGACATCCTCCGCGACCTCCGCCTCGGCCAGTTCGACGTCCTCGTCGGCATCAACCTCCTCCGCGAGGGCCTCGACCTGCCCGAGGTCAACCTCGTCGCCATCCTCGACGCCGACAAGGAGGGCTTCCTCCGCTCCGAGCGCTCGCTCATCCAGACGGCCGGCCGCGCCGCCCGCAACGCGGACTCGCTCGTGGTCCTCTACGCCGACCGCGTGACGGACTCGATGGCGCGCATGATGGAGGAGACCGAGCGCCGCCGCGAGATCCAGGGCGCCTACAACGAGGAGCACGGCATCGTCGCGACGACCGTCACCAAGTCCATCGACGACGTCCGCCGCGGCACGGCCATCGCGGACCACAAGGCGGAGCAGGACGAGCGCCGCGCCAAGCAGGCCGTGACCTACTACGCCGGCCCCGACCAGCTCCCCCGCGTGGCGGACCCGGTCGTGAAGTACCTCACGGACGACCAGAAGCGCGACCTCGTGGCCCAGCTCACGCGCGAGATGGACGCGGCGGCCGAGAACCTGGAGTTCGAGAAGGCCGCCGAGC
>CAYPVZ010000659.1:0-2108 GCA_964414235.1 uncultured Rhodothermales bacterium
ATGTACAGCAGCGTCCCGATCCGCTTCCGCCCGCCGCCGAGCGTGCGGCCGGTCGGGGTGAGGATGAGGCGCGTCCGCGTCGGGTCGATACGGAAGAAGCGGCCGTCGATGAGCGGCGCGATCGCCTCGATCCGGCTGCGCGGGATCCGCTGCTCGATGCCGTTTTCGGTGACCAGCACGACCGGATCGGCCGACTCGTCGGCGATGGTTCCGACGAGGACCGTGCCATCGGCAAGAACGACGCGGCGAAGCTCAGGCGACTGAGCCTGGACGGCCGACGCGAGGACGAGGGCGGCGACCAGTGCCGCCAGGAGAATGCGGGGCATTTCGGCTGGGTGCGGGAGGATGACGGGCGTATGCCGCGAACGGGCACCCGATGGTATCACGGACACCCCACACGCGGCGTGAGCCGTTTGCACTACCTCCCTCGCTACAGCCAGCCCCGCTGGCGGTACCAGCCGACGGTCTCGGCCATGCCCTCCGCCAGCGGCACGGATGGCACGTAGCCGACGGCCTCGTGCGCCTTCTCGGAGGAGCAGACCCACGCGTGACGCGCTGCCTCCGCCTTGTCGCGCGTCAGCGGGGGCAGTTTCCCGACCAGTCCGCCCGCCCGCTCCGCCAGCGCGCCGACGGCGCCGATCACCGCGCCCGGCACGGACAGCTTCAGCGTCTTCTTCCCCACGGCGACCTCCATCGCCGCGCGGACCTCGGCCCATGTATAGCCACGCGTCCCGACGAAATACGTCTCGCCAGCCGTCGCGTCCGCCTCCAGCAGGTCTGCCATCCCGCCGACGAGGTCGCGGACGTGCACCAGTGACACGCGCGGCTCGTCGTCGCGCCCCACGACGGCGAAGAGGCCGCGGCTGGCGCCCTTGATCATCTCGTAGATGTCGGCCTCGCGCGGCCCGTAGACAGCCGGCGGTCGGACGATTACGGCACCGAGGTCGGCGAACTCGTCGCGGACGGCGCCCTCCATGCGCGCCTTGCTCCCCCCGTACATCGTGATCGGCCGGAGCGGGTCGCTCTCGACGGCCGGCACCGGCACGCCGTCCGGGCCGATCCCGTTGGGGCCCAGGGCCTCCAGGCTGCTCGTCACGAGCACGCGCGGCGCCACGCCCGTCGTCTCGGTCGACTGTCGGACGGCGCGGAGGACGTTCCGCGTGCCCTCGACATTCGCGCGGTCGAGCGTCGCCTGGTCGCGGGCGCGCGTCAGGCCGGCCACGTGGGCCACCAGCGCGGCACCCTCGACGCCTCGCCGGAGGGCATCCGCGTCGTGGAGGTCACCCGCGACGGGCTCGGCGGCCGTCTCTGCCAGCCACTTGGGATCGCTCCGGAGGAGCGCGCGCACGGCATAGCCGCGGCGCGTCAGTTCCTCGACGAGGTGGCTCCCGACGAAGCCCGTCCCTCCGGTGACGAAGGCGACGGGCTTCGGGAAAGGCGGGGAGTTGGAGATGGGGGCGGGGGTAGGATCTCTCCCTATTCCCCCGTCCCCGGTCCCCAGTTCCCTACTCGGCCGCCGTGCTGTCGGCCGGAGCCGCCGGAGCTTCACCGTTGGCCTCGATCTCGATCATCAGCGTCACGTCGTCGCCGACGAGCGCCTCGCCGGCCTCGTTCGTACCGGCCCACGTGAGGCCCCAGTCCTGGCGCTTGATCTCGCCGGTCGCGGTGAACCCGACCTTCGGGGTTCCCATCATGCTCGCCGACCCGAGGTACTCCGCCTGGAGCTCGACCGGGCGCGTCACGCCGTGCATCGTGAGGTCGCCGAGGAGCGTGAACGTGTTGCCCTCGCCCGCGCGGATGCCGGTGCTGGTGAACGTGATCTCCGGGTACTGGGCCACGTCGAAGAAGTCGGGCCCCTGGAGGTGGCCGTCGCGGTCGCTGTTGCCCGTCGAGATGGTCGAGGCGTCGATCGTGGCATTCGCCTGGATGGCATCGTCGCCGACGGTGACGGTGCCAGAGACGTCGCCGAAGCGGCCGGTCACGGTCGAGATGCCGAGGTGGCGAACGCGGAACTCGGCGCGCGAGTGGGCCGCGTCGATGGTGTAGCTGCCGACGGGCATGTCGGGGAGCTCGGTGTAGTCGCCGGCGGTCGAGACGGTGTCGTCGGC
>CAYPVZ010000660.1:0-336 GCA_964414235.1 uncultured Rhodothermales bacterium
CGCCTTTCCTCGCCATGCCGGCCGAGGGCCCGGTCAGGCGCGGGACGACGCTCCGCGACGCCGGCCTCCGCCTCGACGCCGACTACGCACGCCGCCGCGCGCAGACGCCGATCCTCGTCGACGTGCTCTCGCCCGCCCTTGCCGGCCGACGTGCCGGGGACCGCTCGTTCCCGGGCGACATGTTCTTCCCCGGAGACATGTTCTTCCCCGGAGACATGTTCACGCCGCGCGATGACTTCGGCGCCGACGGCGAGCGCGCGGCGGCCCGCCCCGGCCGGACGTTCGTCGGCGGCGTGCTGAGGGTGCCCGCCGAGCTGGCGCTCACCGGCACGGGCT
>CAYPVZ010000660.1:346-2108 GCA_964414235.1 uncultured Rhodothermales bacterium
CCTCCGGGCCGCCCGCGCGATCGGCGGGCGCGAGGCCGCGCGCGGCGAGCCCATGCTAGTCCTCTTCGCCGCCCGCCCCGGCCAGGCCACGCCGACCGAGGTCGTCGGCTTCGTCCAGTCCCGCCGATAGCCGCCTCTCACCGACGCCAGCCCCCTCGGTTTCATGCGCACGTTCCCGCTCGCCCTCCTCCTCCTCGCCGGCTGCGCCGACTCCGACGTGCCACCCGGCAGTCCGCCCGACGCCCGCCCCGCCCGCGAGGTCGTGATCGACGCCTCGGCAGAGGACGACGCCTGCGCAGTCCTCACGCCGGCCCTCGTCTCGGAGGTAGCCGGCGCGCCGGCCGACGCCGAGGGCATCGGCCTGATGCGCGGGACGTGCACCTACACGTGGGGCGAGCCCGAGAGCTCGGCCACCCTCTCGCAGCTCCGGGTCTACGACGACGCCGAGCAGGCCCGCCGCTTCTTCGCGCAGGCCACGGCCACGATGACCCGCGGAGATTACCGGCGCGGCATGGAGGCCATCGGCGACCAGGTCGAGCGCCAGCGCGAGGCCGGCGAGCTCTCCGACCCCGAGGCCGACGGCGCCGGCGCGCTGGCGGATGGCCTCGGCGACGCTGTCGCGGAGGGCGAGGAGGACGAGGTGATCTCGGCCTTCGCGCCCGTGGCCGGCGTCGGCGACGAGGCGGCCATCTAGGAGGGCGAGCAGACCGTGATGGGCTTCACCAACTACATCAGCACGATGTGGGTCCGGCGCGGGAACGCCGTGTTCATGGTGTCGGCCCGGATCCTCGACGCCGCGGGGTCGCTCGACCCGGCGCGGACGGGCGAGGCCACCCGCGCGCTCGGCCGGTCCGTCGCGACAGCGCTGCGCTGAGACCCCGCACCGCGCAGGGGAGCGCCTGACTTCAGTTCGAGGCCTGCTCCGCGGCGCTCTCGCCGTCTGAGCGTCCCTTGAGCGGAGCGATCTGCCGAAACACCGGGGGAGCCCGTCGCATGGCGAGGGCACCCGGTCGGAGGGCGCCGCCAGGAGCCGGCGGGGCGGATGCCTCCCCTGGTGTATCTACCCCCCACTGGCGATGGTCGCCGCCAGTCGGGCAGCTCGTCCCTTCTGCAGAGACGCAGAGGACGAATCCCATGGATGCGGAGACCCATTCCTTTCGCGATGCGGCGGCGCATCGCGATTTTTTGCTGACGCCCCCTCGTTTTGGGCTGGCGCATTCTCGTTTCAGATCGCTGCATTCTCGTTTGGGGTTGGCGCACCTTCGTTTTTGATGGGCGCCTCCTCGTTTCGTATCGGCGCATCTCCATTTTTAGCTGGTGCATCCTCGTCTGGGAGAGCCAGCCACTCACATCCGACGGGCGCGCTGTCGCATCCGAGGGAGACAACCTCGGGACGAGTCGGGGATGAGGGGGACCGAAGCCGTGCCCGGGACTGAGAGGTGGCACCGGTCGCGGAGACCGGGCAACCGCGCTCGCGCTGGCGGGTTTACCCGGCCCTCCCCCCCGCCCTTCGATATGGCCGACGCCCCGACCCCGAATCCCCCCGAGCAGGACCAGTCCGACGACGCCATCGAGCCCGACGCGACGACCGACACGCCTGAGGTCGAGGACGGCGCCCGCGTCGCCGAGGCCGGCAACGCCTACGTCGGCCGGACGATGGACGACTCGCTCAAGACGTCGCCACGCGTCGAGGACGGCGACGAGGCCGTGGACGAGAGCGGCGAATCCGCCGAGCCGGGCGACGGCGCCTAGCCCAGCCAGC
>CAYPVZ010000661.1:0-2107 GCA_964414235.1 uncultured Rhodothermales bacterium
GTCGACATCACGTGCGACTCGGACGGCGAGGTGACGCGGTTCGTGTCGCCCGAGGGCGAGCGCCGCGCGCTCGACGTCCACGCGCTCCCGGAGGGCCAGACGCCCGAGCCCTACCGCCTCGGCGTGTTCCTCGTCGGCGCCTACCAGGACATCCTCGGCGACGCGCACAACCTGTTCGGCGGCGTCAGCGAGGCACACGTCTACCTCGACGAGACCGAGCCCTCGGGCTACTACGTCGAAGAGACGATCCGCGGGACGTCGGTCGAGGAGATGCTCGCCCGCGTCCAGTACTTCCCATCCGACCTCCAGGCGCGCGTGCAGGCGCTCGTCCGCGAGAAGGCCCGCGACGGCGTCGTCCGCCCGAAGGAGGCTCAGGCGATCCTCGCCGACTACCGGTCGTTCTTCGGGATGACCACCTACCTCGACCCGAAATAGCTCCGGGCTGGCGGTCCGCCAGTCCTGCCCGACGCTCCATGCCCGACACCGTCTCCCTCGGCCTCGTCCAGATGGCGATGGCGCCCGACCGCGACGCCAACCTCGCCCGCGCCGTCGACCTGATCCGCCAGTGCGCCGCGGAGGGCGCGCAGGTCGTCTGCCTGCCGGAGCTGTTCCTCTCGCCGTACTTCTGCAAGACCGAGAGCACCGAGCCGTTCGCCTGGGCCGAGGCCATTCCGGGGCCGACGACGGAGGCGCTGGAGCCGCTGGCGGCCGAGCTGGACGTGGTGATCGTCGCGAGCCTCTTCGAGAAGCGGGCGCGCGGGCTCTACCACAACACGGCCGCGGTGATCGACGGAAAGGCCGGCTATGCGGGCAAGTACCGGAAGATGCACATCCCGGACGACCCGCTCTACTACGAGAAGTACTACTTCGCACCGGGCGACCTCGGCTTCAAGTCGTGGCAGACGACACGCGGTGATCTCGGCGTGCTCGTCTGCTGGGACCAGTGGTATCCCGAGGCGGCCCGAGCCACGGCCCTCCAGGGCGCCGACGTCCTGTTCTACCCGACCGCCATCGGCTGGCACCCGGGCGAGAAGGCGTCGCACGGCGAGGCGCAGCGCGAGGCGTGGATCACGATCCAGCGCTCGCACGCCGTCGCCAACGGCGTCTACGTCGTCGCCGTCAACCGGACCGGCTTCGAGCCGGTGATGCTGGACGATGAGGACGCGGAGCGCGAGGGCCGCGGCATCCAGTTCTGGGGGTCGTCCTTCATCGTCGGGCCGGACGGGCAGATCCTCGGCCAGCTCGGCGAGGAGGAGGAAGGCGTGCTCGTCGTCGAGGCCGACCTCGGCGCCATCGACGAGCAGCGCCACGGGTGGCCGTTCCTCCGCGACCGCCGCGTGGACGCCTACGAAGCCCTCGGCCAGCGCTACGGGAGTTGACGTGACCGAACGAACGCCGACGCCGGGCTCGCCGGCCGCCGCGGGCTACCGTCGCCGCGCCGAGTGGGAGCGCCACGCCTGCACGTGGCTCGTCTGGCCGCACTGCAGCGACACGTGGCCGGGCATGGACCTCGCCACGCAGGTCGAGCCCGCCTACGTCGCCATGGTCGACGCCCTCCGCCTCGGCGAGACCGTGCGCGTAATCGTCCAGACTGACGACCACGCCGAGACGGTCCGCCAGCGGCTGGCGGCGGCCGAGATCGGGAGTGAGATCGAGTCACCCGAGGCGCGCGAGGCCGTCCGGCTTCACGTCTGGCCGACGGACGACGAATGGATCCGCGACTTCGGCGCGCTCGTCGTTGCCGACGCGGCCGGGAATCGCCTCGCGACCGACTGGACGTTCAACGCGTGGGGCGGCAAATACGACCGGACCGAGCAGAACAACACGGTCCCGGAGCTGATGGCCGCCGTGCACGGCCTGGAGCGCGTCCGCTTCGACGCGGTGCTCGAAGGTGGCTCGGTCGAGGTCAACGGCGCCGGGCTGGCGCTGACGACGACGAGCTGCCTCCTCAACCCGAACCGCAACCCGGACCTGGGCCAGGACGAGATCGAACAGCTCCTGCTCGACGGCCTCGGCATCGACGAGACGGTCTGGCTCGGCGACGGCATCGCGGGCGACGACACGGACGGCCACGTGGACGACTTCGCCCGGTTCGTCGGCGAGCGGA
>CAYPVZ010000662.1:0-2097 GCA_964414235.1 uncultured Rhodothermales bacterium
GTCCGGGCGCCGTGCGTGGCCGCCGCGGCGCGCATCGCCACGTCGATGGCCGGCCGCACCCGGTTGACGCGCGGCCCGAACGCGACGCGCATCCGCCCGTCCTCGAACCGCAGATGCCGGTCGGCCGGAGCCACGACGACGCGCCCGGGCTCCAGCCACTCGCCGTCTTCGGCGACGGCCACGGGGAGGCCGGACGCCGCCGCCAGCCGGCGCGCCACGTAGTCGTCGGCGCCGGACGCCTGGTGGAGGACGACCGCGACGGCCGCGTCGAGGCTCTCGTCGAGCTGGCGGACGAGGCGCGTGGCGGCGTCGAGCCCGCCGGCCGATCCGCCGATGACGATGAGGGGAGGATCGGGCATGGGCAGGGGCGGCAAAGGAGGGGAACCCGCTCCGGACCCGGCCGGGTCCTGGGGCGATCCCCGGCTGGCGACGCGCGCCGCCAGTCACGACCAGCGGGCAACGTCGCCCGCCGTGCCGTGTCTCGAAGGCGGTCCTTCCTCGCTGCCATGCTCGCCCTCCGCACCGCCCGCGCCCGCGTCTCCGCCGCCATCCCGACCGCCTCGATGGCCGACGTGGCCTTCCTGCTGCTCGTCTTCTTCCTCGTCGTCGCGGGCATCCGGAGCGACACCGGCCTGCCCGTCACGCTGCCGCCGGCCTTCGCGACGAGCACGCAGGGCGTCGCCTCGCTGATGACCGTCCTCGTCGGCGCTGATGGCGCGGTCCTGGTCGACGGCGAGCCCGTCGCGCCCGAGGCCGTCCGGTCCACGGTCGCGGCCTACGCCCGCGCGGCCTCCGTGCCCCACGTCGCGCTCCAGGCGCGAGACGCCCTACCACGCCTACGTCGCCGCGCTCGACGCCGTCCTCCTGGGCCACCGCGACGCCGACGCCCGGCCGCACCTCACGCTCCGCGACCCGGCGGCCTCCGAGTAGCCCGCTCCCCCCGCCAGCCGCACGGCCGACGCCGTCAGCGCGGCGAGACCCGACGGCCCCCACCGGCCGACACCCCGGAGCGAGCGGACGACGCCCGGACACCACCGGGCGCCCCCCCGAAGCGAGCAGACGACAGGCAAAAGCGAGCGGACGACGAGCAAAAGCGAGCAGGCGACGGACGAACGCGAGCAGGCCCACCCCGGGCGCGAGTGAGCGGGCGCCCGCCCCCAGCAGGCGCACCCTGGATGCGAGCAGGCGACCCCCGAAACCCAGCCCGCACGCCCTCTCTGAGGGGCCACCTCCTCAGGCGCCTACTCCCGCCGGCCCTCGTTGCAGCGATCCGCACGCGGAAAAGCTCTGCCAGAGGTGTCGGAGATCGGATCGTCTTCCCTACACTCCATGACGGCGCACGGATTCTGCCGCATTCGATTCATCATCCCTCTAGTGCCATGGCCAACTGGTCCAAGATGTCCGTCCCCGAGCTCATCGAGGCCGCGACCACGCTCTACACCAACGCCCGCGACAACGCCGAGATCGTGGACGCCCTCACCGAGTTCGGCTACGAGCGCGACCCCGGCCCCGAGGACGACGCCGGCGACTACGACGACGGCCTCGCCCTCGTCGCCGACGTCACCCGCGAGCGGTCCGAGTTCGCCGCCGAGGAGGCCGACGAGGACGAGGCCAACGCCGCCCTCGCCGCCGCCGTCGGCCAGCTCTACGGCCGCCTCGTGCAGGACCGCAAGCGCGCCCGCCGCGCCTTCCCCAGGGGCACCGACGGCTACGCCGCCCTCCGGCTGGCGGGCACCCTCACCCGCGTCCACGCCGACCTCGCCGCTGCGGCCGACGACTTCTACGGCACCATCGCCGGCCGCCCGGACCTCGTCGGCCCCATCCGCGGCCTGAGCCCCGAGCGCGCCGCCGAGGGCACCGCCCTCGTCACGGCCTACCGCACCGCCGCCACCGACCAGGCCCGCGAGTCCGGCGAGGTCGACGTCGCCGCCCGGGAGCTGCGCGAGGCCGTCGCCGCCCTCCGCGCCCACGCCTCCCAGCTGGCCGCCGACGCCGAGGACGCTCTCGCGGATCACCCCCAGCTCCGCGAGGTCCTCGGCCTCCGCCAGCGCACCGGCCGCGGCGGCTGACCTCATCGGTTGAGGCGTCCCCTTACGA
>CAYPVZ010000663.1:0-2091 GCA_964414235.1 uncultured Rhodothermales bacterium
ACGCTCAGACGATCCGGCGGCGGGCGACCCACCAGATGAACAGCAGGAGCAGGACCGGGAGGATGAAGGCCGTGTAGACCATCCACTCCAGGCCGACGCCGAACCCCTCGGGGGTCGGGGCGAGGAGGGAGAGAACGAGGGCGGGCATGGGCGCGGGGGTAGCTTGCCGAAAGCTACGCCGCTCCCCCCGCCCCGATCCGTCGTGCCCGTCGCCTCCACTGCCCAGGTCCACTCCCGCGCCCGGCTGGCGGCCGACGTCGAGGTCGGCCACTTCTGCGTGATCGGAGCCGACGTCGAGGTCGGAGCCGGCTCCGTCGTCGGGCATCACGTGGTGATCCACGACGGGAGCCGGATCGGGGCGGGCGTGCGCGTGGACGACCACGCCGTGGTCGGGAAGCGGCCAATGCGGGCGGCGCGGAGCGCGACCACAAGCACCGCGCCGGAGTTGCCGCCGGCCGTCGTCGGCGATGCGTCGATCCTGGGGAGCGGCGCCGTCGTCTACCGCGGCGCGGCGCTCGGAGCGCGCGTGCTCGTGGCCGACTACGCGACCATCCGCGAGCGCGTCACCGTCGGCGACGAGACCATCGTCGGGCGCGGCGTCGCCATCGAGAACGACACGACGGTCGGGGCGCGGTGCAAGCTGGAGACGAACGCCTACCTGACGGCCTACTCGACGGTCGAGGACGACGTGTTCGTGGCGCCGGGCGTACTCACGAGCAACGACGACTACCTCGCGCGGACCGAGGACCGGAAGGCCGCCTTCGCCGGCCCGACGATCCGCCAGGGCGCCCGCCTCGGCGTGGGCGCCGTCGTCCTGCCCGGCCGCGAGGTCCAGGCTGAGGCCGTCGTCGGCGCGGGCGCGGTGCTGACACGGACGGCGCAGGCGGAGCGCGTCCACGTCGGCGTGCCGGCGCGCGACGTGCGCGCCGTCGCCCCGGAGCAGCTCCGCGCCAACGGCGGCTGACGACACACGCCGCCAGCGGGGCGGGGCGCGCGCAAACGCCCCGCGATGCACCGCGTCTCTACGCGCGTTCCCGACTCATCCCGCTACCTTCGAACGGTCTCCCCCCGGTGCTCATGTCCCTCCAGATGGTCGATCTGCGCGCGCAGATCGCGGCGACCCGCCCCGAGCTCGACGCCGCGATCGCGGCGGTCCTCGACAGCGGCGCCTTCCTCCGCGGCCCGTTCGTGGCCGCCTTCGAATCCGAGCTGGCGGCCTACGTCGGCGGACTCGGTACGGACGGCGACGTGCACACGCTCGGCGTGGCGAACGGGACGGACGCGCTGCAGGTCGCCCTGATGGCGCTCGGCGTCGGGCCCGGCGACGAGGTCGTCTGCCCGTCGTTCACGTTCGTCGCGACGGCCGAGGCGGCGGCGCTGCTCGGCGCCACGCTCGTCTTCGTCGACATCGAGCCGGACACGTTCAACCTCGACCCGGAGGCGCTGGCGGACGCGATCACGGAGCGCACCAAGGCCGTCGTGCCCGTCCACCTCTTCGGACAGTGCGCCGACGTGCCGGCGATCCGCGCGGTCTGCGACGCGGCCGGCGTGCCCGTCGTCGAGGACATGGCGCAGGCCATCGGGGCGACCTGGGACGGGCGCCCGGCCGGCACGCTCGGCGCCATCGGCACGCTCTCGTTCTACCCGTCGAAGAACCTCGGCGCCTTCGGCGACGGCGGCGCCCTGCTCACGACCGACGCCGGCCTCGCCGAGCGCGTCCGCCAGATCGCCAACCACGGCGCGGCCAGGAAGTACCACCACACCACCGTCGGCGTGAACAGCCGGCTGGACGCGATGCAGGCGGCGATCCTGTCGGTCCACCTCCGGCACCTGCCGGCGTGGACCGAGGCCCGCCGCGCCGCCGCCGCCGCCTACGACGCCGCGCTGGCGGACGTCGAGGGCGTGACGCTCCCGGTGCGGCGGCCCGAGGCGCACCACGTGTTCCACCAGTACACGATCCGGGTGCCGGCCGCGCGCCGCGACGGGCTCCGCGAGCACCTCCAGGCGGCCGGCGTCCCGACGATGGTCTACTACCCGGAGCCCATCCACCGGATGCCGCCCTCCGCCAACGGCGCGGACCTCCCCGAGACC
>CAYPVZ010000664.1:0-2084 GCA_964414235.1 uncultured Rhodothermales bacterium
CGGGCGCGGCCACTCGCGCTGGCGGACCGCGTCGAGGAGCACCATCCACATGGGCGTCGAGGCGAGGAGCAGCGCGGCGATGCCGGAGGGGATGCGCTGCTCGGCCCACGTCACGCCGCCGTTGCCGCCGAGCAGCAGGAGCGCGCCGACGACGACGGCCGTCCGCCACTGGGGGCGCGTGGCGGGGACGGCGCCGCGCAGCCGGGAGCCCGCGTAGAGGATGGCGCCGGCCGTGAGGAAGCGGACGCCAGCCATGGTGAACGGCGGCATCGTCTCGATGGCGAACCGGATGCCGAGGTACGTCGAGCCCCAGATGACGTAGAGCGCCGCGAAGGCGGCGAGGACGGCCGCCAGCGGCGGCTTCGGGTCGTCGGGCATGGGCGCGGGGGACGGGCGTCCGATGCTACCGCCTCGGGGCGTCAGGGCCCTGTCACCGGCGCCGTCCTCTCCGAGTCTCCCCACCGCAGAGACGAGGCGGGCTGAGAGCGTCGCCATCGGGAGGCTGGCGAGGGGCGGCGGCGGGTGCCGCGGGCTCGTGCGACGGTGCGGAGCCCCCTTGCACTGGTGCAGAACCCTTTTGCATCGGTGCAGAGCCCTCTTGCACTGGTGCGGAGCCCTCTTGCAGAGGTGCGGAGCCCTCTTGCAGAGGTGCGGAGCCCTCTTGCATCGGTGCGGAGCCCTCTTGCAGAGGTGCAGAGCCCTCTTGCAGAGGTGCAGAGCCCTCTTGCAGAGGTGCGGAGCCCTCTTGCACGGGTGCAGAGCCCTCTTGCAGAGGTGCACTGTGCCATTGCGTCGGTGCAGCGTGCTCTTGCGCTGGTGCGTTCTGCCGTTGTGTCAGGAAGGCGCGAGCGCCGGATGCGTACCCGCGAGGGAGCCGGGGCGGCCTGAATGGAATCGCCCCGCCGTTCCGACAACGGCGGGGCGATTCAGGGCGAAAGCATGGCTCAACGCGCTCGCTCAGGATGGCGGCCGGTCTCTCGGGCGGCGGTCTACCGGGCCGCCCGGCTGGCGACCTCCTGGCGGACGACGGGCGCCACCTCGGTGCCGAGGCGCTCGATGGCACGCATCACGTCGGCGTGCGGGATGGGGCCGACGGTCATCTGGAGCACGTGGCGGTCGTGGCCGAAGAGCTCGTGCTGGTAGAGGATCTTGTCGATGACCTCCTGGGGGCTGCCGAGGACGAGCGCGCCGTGGAGGTCGGCCTCGGCCTCGAAGTGGGCGCGGCCCTGGGGCGGCCAGCCGCGCTCGCGGCCGATCCGGGCCATGGTCGCCATGAAGGGCGCGGCGGCCGTGGCGAGGGCGGCCTGGCGGCTCTCGCCGACGAAGCCGTGGCCGTTGATGGAGACCTGGAGCGAGGCGGGGTCGTGGGGGGGGGGGGGGGCCGCGGGGGGGGGGGGGGCGCGGGCGGGGTGGCCCGGGGCGGGGGGGGCGCCGCGGGGGGGGCGCGCCCCCGATGATGGCGAGCGCCAGCGGGAGCCCGAGCCGCCCGGCGCGGACGACGGAGGCGGGCGTGCCGCCGACGGCGATCCAGACGGGCAGCGGGTCCTGGAGCGGGCGCGGGTAGACGGGCTGGTCGACGAGTGGCGCGCGGAGGCGGCCCCGCCACGTCACGCGCTCGGACTGGCGGATCTTGAGCAGGAGGTCCAGCTTCTCGGCGAAGAGCGTGTCGTAGTCGTGGAGGTCGTAGCCGAAGAGCGGGAACGACTCGGTGAAGGAGCCGCGGCCGACCATGAGCTCGGCGCGGCCCTCCGAGAGCAGGTCCAGCGTGGCGACGTCCTGGAAGACGCGGACGGGGTCGTCGGAGGAGAGGACGGTGACGGCGCTCGACAGGCGGATTTTCCGGGTCCGCGCGGCGGCGGCGGCGAGGATGACGTACGGCGCCGAGGCCGCGTAGTCCGCCCGGTGGTGCTCGCCGACGCCGAACCAGTCGAGGCCGACCTCGTCGGCGAGGGCGATTTCTTCGACGAGGTGGCGGAGGCGGGCCGGGTCGCCGCCGTCGGGCGGGACTTCGGCGAAGGAGTGGAGGCCGAGTTCCATGGGTCGATGGTTGTTGCGACGAGCGAACGCCGGAGGAGCGTCGGGTT
>CAYPVZ010000665.1:0-916 GCA_964414235.1 uncultured Rhodothermales bacterium
GCCGTGCCCCGTCCTGACCGTCCCTCGCCGCACGGCCGACGTCGCGCCCTCCCCCGACGCCCCGGTGCTCGTCGCCGTCGACTTCACGGCGCGCAGCCGGGAGGCCCTCGTGGCCGGCGCCGAACTGGCGGCGCTGTTCGGCGCCCCCGTCGAGGTGGTCCACGTGGTCCCGGATGCCGGGCCGTACCCGGGGCTCTCGCCCAACATTCTGGAGCTGGCGGCCTTCGACCCGGCCCGCAGCGAGGCCGTCCTCGACCGGCTGCGCCGCTTCGTGGCGGGCACGAGCGTCCAGCCCGCCGCGCTCCACGCCGCGCTGGGCTCACCGGCGCGCCTCGTAGCCGCCCTGGCGGCCGAGCGCCGGGCCGGGGCTCTCGTCATGGGGACCAACGGCCGGACCGGCCTCGCCCACGCCTTCATTGGCAGCGTCGCCGAGGCCGCGTTGCGTCGAGCCCCGTGCCCGGTGGTGACGCTCCGCGTGCCGGGCCGCCTCGCCGCGCTCGACACGCCCGACCTCCACGCCCTCGCCTCCTGACCTCTCCGGCCCCGCGCCTCGGTCCGATGCTCTCGATCCACACCGTCCTCTTCCCCACCGACGACAGCCCCTGTGCCGACGCGGCCCGGCCGCTCGCCGAGCGCCTCGCCCGCCAGCACGGCGCCACGCTCCACGTCCTCCGCATCGAGGTCGTCCCGCCCGTCGGGGACCTCCGGTTCGACCCGGCCGAGTCGCGGGGGCCCGCCGCGGCCGCCGGGGGGGTCCGGGGGCGGCCCCGCGTGCCCCCCCGCGGCCACAGAATAGGGCTTGGAAGAGACCCGCTCATTTCTTACAATATTTAAGGTCATGCCATATGGATTCCATTGTGGTGGGAAACGATGTGTTTTTTTAACGGGCTGATGACCATGCGCATGGTGATGGCGC
>CAYPVZ010000665.1:926-2081 GCA_964414235.1 uncultured Rhodothermales bacterium
GCTCGTCGCGGGGCCGGCCGTCGCCGACGGGGTCGTCGAGGTCCGCCGCCGCTTCCCCACCGCCGCGGACGCCATCGCGGCCTACGCCGAGGAGATCGAGGCCGACCTCGTCGTGATGGGCACGCACGGCCGGACGGGCGTCGACCGCCTCATGCTCGGCTCCACGGCCGAGCGCGTGCTCCGCCAGTCGCCGTGCCCCGTCCTCACGGTCGGGCCCGAGGCCACCGCGTACGCCGACGGACCGGTGCTGGCGCCGGTCGCCTTCGACTCGGCCTCGGACCAGGCGCTGGAGACGGCCGCCGCACTGGCGGAGGAGCGCGGCGTGCCCATCGTGGCACTCCACGTCGTCGAGCCGGCCGTGGTCACGGTCCCGTACGCGATGGCCCTCCCCCCCGTCGACCCCCTCACGCTCGTCGACATCGCCCGCCAGACGCTCGAACGCTGGGTCGGCGCTCACGCGCGCGAGGGCATCCCGATCCGGGCCGAGGTCCAGGCCGGGCTCCCGGCCGGCGCCATCGTCGAGACGGCCAAAGAGATCGGCGCGGAGTTGATCGTCCAGGCCAGCCACGGGCGGCGCGGGCTCGGGCGCTGGCTGCTCGGCAGCGTGGCCGAGGACGTCGTGCGGCGCGCGCCGTGCCCGGTCCTGACGCTCCGCATGGGGGCCCGCCGCGTCGCGTCGCCGGTCGCCGGGCTGCCGGTGCCCCGCGAGGACTGGGGCCCGCTCTTCGACGCCCTCTCGCGGCGCGCGGCACAGACGCCCCATACGGCCACCGTCGCCGTCGTCTCGCCGCAGGTCGAAGGCCTCGTCTACGACCACGCGCCGCTGGTCGGCGTCACGTTCGACCCGGCCGACGACGCGGTCGAAGTCGCCGTCCTGGGCGGCGAGCACCACGTCGTCCGGCCCTTCGCCATCCGCGCCGAGGCCGGCGCGTGGACGCTCGACGGCGCCCGCGACGCCGAGGCCCACGGCCCCTGGGTGGTCGAGGTCGTCCGCGCCGACGGCGGGCGGGAGCGGATCGCGATCGAGCCGGCGGACGGATGAGCACGACCCCGATCCCCGTCGAGGCCCTGCCCCCGGATCTCAAGGCCGCCCTCGCCGAGCTGGCGCTGCGTGAGCTGATGCAGGCAGCCTTCGGCGGCGTCGACGTCACCGGC
>CAYPVZ010000666.1:0-2079 GCA_964414235.1 uncultured Rhodothermales bacterium
GGCGGATCGTGTCGGGCCGGGACAACGGGGGCGGCGTCGACGCCGAGATCGAGATCACGCTGTCTCCGGGCACCTACCTGATCGTCGCGGCCGCGACGCGCGACGACGAGCGCGGGGACTTCGAGACGTCGATTCAGCGGGTGGAACAGTAGCCCTGGGAGGATTGCCCGAGCCGGTCGGCAGAGTTGCCCCTCTACAACCGACCGCGCCGAGCGGCGAAGCTCCCGTCCGAGACTCTACTTGTGGGGGACGGTCGTCTTGCTGTCCCGGAGTTGGAACACGCTCGTCCGGTGGTAAGCGAGGTACCCCCGCTGCCGCTCGCTGAACGGGCCGACGTTCGCGTCCGGATCGAGTCCCCATCGGACCATCTCGTCTCGAACCGCAGGCTCCCGTACCAAGACGGTTCCGTCGTCGGCGAACGAGATCAGACCGCCGTCGAAGAGCCGGTCGACGTGGGGCGCCATGAGGAGCCCGTTGTGGCCGTCGAGCCGCTCGCGGTCCGTCCCGACCCGCCAGGGTTTGATATGGCTGGCGATCAGGAGCGACCGGTCGGTGGTGCCTGTCAGCCGGCACCCGCTCTCCACGGCTTCCACCCGGCGTCGGAACGTGCCCTGACCTCGCCGGGCTCGTACGATCTGGTCCTTCTCGGTAGGGCTCCTTGATGAGACCATGACGTCGGCCTCCTCCGCGTCCTCCTCCGCGTCTCGTAGGGCGTCGTCGTACCCGCCGACCGCCCTGACGAGCGCGTCCCACTCCGCTTCCGTCACGTTGAACACGGTCCCGCCCCTCGCGCGGGCGACCGAGAGCGCGCGGGCGGGCTCGTCGCCGTCGTGTCCGAGGTAGAGCGGGAGCCCCGGCGGGACGACGTACCTCACCGGCACGCGCTCTTGGACGGAGGCGTCGGGGACGACCCAGAACAGGTTGTCCTCGTCTGACAACGGGCGCGCGGGTCCCACGACTTCGCCGAGCGCGACGACGCCCCGCGGTCCGCCCCCGCCCGTCGTCCGCCAGACCACGACGCGGTCCCCGGGACGCAGGTCTCGACCCCGTGTGGTCCAGAGGTCGGGTCCCGACTGGTCCCGCACGGCGTCCTCGATCCGGTACGTCCGAGGGTCCGCCGCGAGGGCCCAGTAGCGAGTCGAGCGGTCGTCGGCGGGGGAGTCCCTCTTGGACACGATCTCGAACCCGCACCGTTCGAGCGCGCGGAAGCACGGCGACCCGAGGCCGCCTTTGACGACGGCGTCGGCGGCGTCGGCCGAATGAGGGACGAGCGGTTGGCCGAGCAACGGCTCGGCGGCGACGGCGACGACGCGGAGAGGGGCGTACCGGCGCCCTTCATGGACGACGTCGTATGCGGTGGAGTCGGCGAACGCCGTCTCAGCCCCCCGGTCGAGCGCGTCCATCGCGGAGAGGACCTCCCGGCGCGTGAGGCGGTCGAGCGCCTCGGTCGCGGTAGCGGGCCGACCGGCGTCGGCGTGCGGGGTCGCAAGGATCTCGTCGCCCTCCCAGCCGAGCGACGGGTGGAGGAACACGATGGCCGTCTCCTTCGCCACCGTGTAGTTCAGCGTCCGAGCGCCGGTCCGTCCCCCGGCCGTGTTGAGCGCGACGACCGAGTTCCGGACCTCGCCCGGCGTGAGCGTTGAAGGCTTCGACCCGTCGACCCTCTCGACGGTGACCCGCTTCGACTCGACCTTCGACACGCGGTACCGCTGCCCTCGCGCCGGGCTCTCGAACAGGTCGCCGTGGCGAGCTTGCGCGGAGTTAACGATCTCGGCCCAGGCCGTCTCGGGGTCGACGTGCCTCCGTGGGTCAGGGCGCGGTGTCGTCCAGAGACCCACCGCGACGTTCGCGAGGCGGCCTTCCCGCTTCTCCTGCTGGAGCGCGTTCCGGAGGTTCCGGTGCCACGACGGTTCGCTCGTCGGGAGGCCTCGGAGCGTCGGGGGGGCGAAGTCGTCCTCATCAAGCTCGACGGCTCGCTCGACCTCGCCGTAGAGCTCCGCGAGCGCGACCGGTCGCGGGGCCTCCGCCGCGAGGAGACGGCGGGCCGGTTCGAGCAGGACGGACTGGGGAGTCGGCACG
>CAYPVZ010000667.1:0-2072 GCA_964414235.1 uncultured Rhodothermales bacterium
GGCGCGTCCGCGGCGGACGGCCTGGTCGAGCAGCCCGTTGCGCACGCGGTCGAACGAGGCGATGCTGACCCCGCTGCCGACGCTCGGCGTCGAGCGGATGAAGAGCCCCCCCGCGGTCGGCGGCGTCGCCTGGAAGCCGACGGTCCGGCGCGAGTAGCCGGCGGTCTCGGCGTTCGCCACGTTCTGGCCCGTGGCGTTCGTGGCGGCCTGGCTGGCGAGGAGCGCCTGCCGCGCGGTCGAGTAGAGGCTGGTGAGGCTCATGGCCTAGCCGGCGTGGTGGAGCCGGCCCATCGCGCCGGGCGTGGCGACGGCTCCGCGGGCCGTGTAGACCTGGGCCGTGGCCGGCGCCGTGAGGTGCTGCCACGCTCCGAGGAGGTCGCGCCCGAGGGCGACGGCGTACTCCAGCGCGGTCGCCAGCTCGTCGCAGGCCCGGCGGGCGGTGCAGGCCGTCGCCTCCAGGGCCGCGCGGTGCTCGGCCAGGACGATCGGTCCGTCGGGCGTCGAGATCCGGCGCTCGCGAGCGCGGCGGCGGCGGTCCAGGTCGGCCACGGCGTCGAGCGTCCGGGCCGAGGCGGCCTCGAAGGCCTCGGGCGAGGCGTCGGCGAGAGCCGCCAGCTGGGCGCGGGCGGCAGCGGCGAGGGTGGAGAGCGCCTCGCGCTCGGGGGCGAACACGTCGGTCATGGCAGGGACGGAGGAGGAGTGAAGGAAGCGGCCGGTTCGTGGGCCGGCGGGTACAGGCGGAGCGCCTCGTCCATGGTCATCGCGCGGTGCGGGGCCGGAGGTGCGGACGCCTCGGCAGCCGGCACCTGGCCGGCGCGCTCCCACTGGGCCATCAGCAGATCGGCGATGCCGAAGGTGTCGTTGTCGACGAGGTGCTCGGTGAGCGTGTCGGTGAGCGTGTCGCGCTGGAGGTCGGCCTGGCCGGTCAGCATCCCCTCCTCGTCGCTCTGGAAGAGGTCCTTGGTCATGACCTCGACGAACTGGCGGACGAGGACGGACTCGAACTGGCGGGCCGCCTCGGCGGGGTCGTCGGCCGGGCGGGGGGCGCCGGGGAGGCCCGGGGGCGGAAGCGAGGAGATCGGCGACATGGCGGTCTAGAGGACGACGAGCTCGCCCTGGAGGGCGCCCGCGCGGTCGATGGCCTGGAACACGGCGATCACGTCGCGGGCCGAGAGCCCGAGCTCGTTGAGCGCCGCCGCCAGCTCGGAGATCGTCGTGTTCGGCTGGAGCACGACGGACCGGGTCGCGCCCTGGTCGATGGCGGTCGAGCCGACCGGGATCGCGACCGTCTCCCCGCGGCGCGAGAACGGCGCCGGCTGCGAGATCGCCGGGTCGACGGCCGTCGAGATGGTGAGCGAGCCGTAGGTGATCATGACTTCGCCGATGGAGACGGCGCCGCCGGCCACGACCGTGCCGGTCCGCTCGTTGACCACGACGCGCGCCGGTACGTCGACGCCGACGCGGAGGCCTTCGAGCGCGGCCATCAGCCCCGCAGGTCCGCCCGCCTCGGTCGGGATCTCGACGCGGACGAGGCCGGCGTGGAGGGCCGTCGCCGCGCCCGGGAAGGCGCCGTTGACGGCCTCCGCCACGCCGGCGGCATTCGTGAAGTCGGGCTGGCGGAGGACGAGGTCGAGCGTGCCCGTCGGCAGCACGGTGCCGGGCGCGCGCGTCACGACGCCGCCTGAGGGGACGCGGCCGGTGTTGGTCGGACCGGTCCGCGTCGATGTGCCGGCGGCGCTCGCGAGGAGCGTCCCGGTGAGGACGGGCCCCTGGGCCATCGCGAACACGTCGCCGCCGCTCATCATGTCCTGGAGCGGGGTCTGGAGGAGGACGCCGCCGGCCAGAGACCGTGCGTCGCCGAGCGACGAGACGGTCACGTCGAGCGCGGCGCCGGGCCCGGCGAACGGGTCGAGCGTGGCGGTCACCATGACGGCCGCCGCGTTCCGCGAGCCGAGGTACTGGGGATCGACGGCGATGCCGAACCGCTGGAGCATGTTGGCGATGCTCTGGACAGTGTCCGGCGCGCCGGAGCGGCCGCGCGCGCGGTCGCCCGGCTGGTCCAGGCCGACGAC
>CAYPVZ010000668.1:0-2070 GCA_964414235.1 uncultured Rhodothermales bacterium
GGCCGGTGACCTCCCGTGCGCCGCCCGCTACTCGGCGACGACGCGGATGCTGCCGCCCCCGTCGAGGGTCACGACGTCGCCGACCCGTACCTGGCGGCCGCGGCGGGTGTCGACCTCGCCGTTGACCGCGACGAGCCCGCGCTCGACGACCTCGCGGGCGTCGGCGCCGTCGTCGACGAGCCCGCTCAGCTTGAGCAGCTGCCCCAACCGGATCGACGCGTCACGGATGGGGATCTCGAGGGAGGGGAGGGGCACCCGGCCGATGCTACGGGTGCCCGCACCCGGGCGGCGAGCACGTGGCCGCCCGGGCGCGGGGTCCCACGGTCCCCGGGGGCCGGTCGTGGGCTCTCGCCCCCACGACCGGTCACCGGGTGGCGGGGGCGGCGGACCGTGGGCTCTCGCCCCCACGGTCCACCGCCGCCCTCGGCATCGACCCCCCGGAGGGTCGATGGGCTCCCGCGTGGGGGCAGGAGCCGGCTGGTGAGGCGTCGGTCAGGACGCCAGGTGGCGCCGGCGTGCGTACACGCTCTCGCGCTCGTCCTCGGTGAGGCCGCCCCAGACGCCGTAGGGCTCGCGGACGGCCAGGGCGTGCTCGCGGCACTGCTCGATGACCGGGCAGGCCAGGCAGACCTCCTTGGCGGCGGTGGCACGGCGGTGGCGCTTGCTGCCGCGCTCGCCCTCGGGGTGGAAGAAGACCTCGGGACCGACCCGACGGCAGGCGCCCTCGAGCTGCCACTCCCACAGGTCGGCCACAGGGCCCGGAAGCCGGGTGATCTCGGCCATGTCCACCTCCACGCAACGGCCTGCCGCGGGTCTCCTGCGGCAGCGGATCCAACGTAAGGTCCGTGTGCCAAGGAGAGGGCAAGCGCTCGGTAAGGCTTTGGTCAAGGGTCGCGGTCACCTCCCGACGGGTGCGTCGGCGCTGGTCGGACGGCCGGTCCGGCGCCGGTCGAGGGGCGGTCGGCGCCCCGGCCGCGGGGCCCGTAGAATCGGGCAATGAGCCTCGGACTCGACGAGACCCGCGCCACCTCGGACACCCCCGCCGGCGAGGCACCGCTCGTGCCCGCCGCCTCGGCCCAGCCGGCGGCCGCCGGACCCTTCGCCGAGCTCGGCCTGACCTACGACGACGTCCTGCTGCAGCCGGGCGAGACCGAGGTCATCCCGAGCGAGGTCGACACCACGTCGCGCCTGACCCGCGAGATCTCGCTGCGCGTCCCCCTCGTCTCCGCGGCGATGGACACCGTCACCGAGGCCCGGATGGCCATCGCGATGGCCCGCCACGGCGGGCTCGGCATCCTCCACCGCAACCTCTCGATCGAGGACCAGGCCTACCAGGTCGACCTCGTCAAGCGGACCCAGACCGGGATGATCTCCAACCCCGTCACCATCGGTCCCGAGGCGACCCTCGAGGAGCTCGACGAGATCTGCGGGCGCTACCGCGTCTCCGGCCTGCCGGTCGTCGACCCGGGCGACCACCTGCTCGGCATCGTCACCAACCGCGACCTGCGCTTCACCCCGGTCGCGGAGTGGGGCCACACGCTCGTGCGCGACGTGATGACGCCGATGCCGCTCATCACCGGGCACGTGGGCATCGGCAAGGAGGAGGCCACCCTCCTGCTGCGTCAGCACAAGCGCGAGCGGCTGCCGATCATCGACGACGAGGGCCGGCTGCGCGGGCTCATCACGGTCAAGGACTTCGTGAAGTCCGAGCAGTTCCCGGACGCGAGCAAGGACGCGGACGGCCGGCTGCTCGTCGGCGCCGCCGTCGGGTACTTCGGCGAGGCCTGGCAGCGGGCCACGACGCTCGTCGAGGCCGGGGTCGACGTCCTCGTCGTCGACACCGCGCACGGTCACGCCCGGCTCCTGCTCGAGATGGTCGAGCGGGTCAAGAAGGACCCCGCGCTGCGGCACGTCCAGGTCATCGGCGGCAACGTCGCCACGCGCGCCGGGGCCCAGGCCCTCGTCGACGCCGGGGTCGACGCCGTCAAGGTCGGGATCGGGCCCGGCTCGATCTGCACGACGCGCGTCGTCGCGGGCGTCGGCGTCCCGCAGGTCACCGCGATCCACCAG
>CAYPVZ010000669.1:0-2068 GCA_964414235.1 uncultured Rhodothermales bacterium
CTACTTCGGCCAGCGCGGCCGGACCGAGACCGACGCCTTCGACACGATGCGCTACTCGATCGCCGAGATCGAGCGAATCGCGTGCGTGGCCTTCGACTGGGCACGACGCCGCGGCGGGCGCGTCACGTCGGTCGACAAGGCGAACGTGCTCGCGTCGTCGGCGCTGTGGCGCGAGACGGTCACGCGCCTCGGCGCGGACGCGTACCCGGACGTCGAATTGGACCACCTCTACATCGACAACGCCGCGATGCAGGTCGTCCGCGACCCGCGCCGGTTCGACGTCGTCGTGACGGGCAACCTGTTCGGCGACGTTCTGAGCGACCTCGCCGCGACGCTGCCGGGCACGCTCGGGCTCTTGCCCTCGGCCAGCGTCGGCGGGCGCGTGGGCCTGTTCGAGCCCGTCCACGGCAGCGCGCCCGACATCGCCGGCCAGGGGCTGGCGAACCCGCTCGCGGCGGTCCTCTCGGCCGCCATGCTTCTCGACACGCTCGGCGAGGCCGAGGCCGCCGCCGCCGTCCGCCAGTCGGTCGACGCCGTGCTGGCCGAGGGCCTCGTCACGCCCGACTTGGGCGGCTCCGCCACGACGGCCGAGGTCGGCCGCGCCGTGGCCGAGGCCGTCGCTTCTCCTGTTCCCTCTCACCCGTAGTCCCATGTCGCACGACCGCGTTGTCCTGTTCGACACCACCCTCCGCGACGGCGAGCAATCGCCCGGCGCCGCGATGACGCTCCCGGCCAAGGTCCGCGTGGCGAAGCTGCTCGCCGCGATGGGCATCGACGTGCTCGAGGCCGGCTTCCCCATCTCGTCGCCCCAGCAGGCCGACGCCGTCCGCGAGGTCGTCGACGCGGTCGCCAGCACCCAGACCGTCGTCGCGGCGCTGGGGCGGGCCACCGAGGCCGACATCGAGGCCGCCGCCGCCGCGCTCCGTGGCGGCGCCCGGACCCGCATCCACACGTTCATCGCGACGAGCGACGTCCACATCGCGGCCAAGTTCAGCGCGCCGCGCTTCGGGTCGACGCTCCGCGAGCAGCGCCAGAGCGTGCTCCGCATGGCCGCCGAGTCCGTCGCCCTAGCCAAAACTCACACGCACGACGTCGAGTTCAGCGCCGAGGACGCCGGGCGGACCGACCACGGCTACCTGTGCGACGTCGTCCAGGCCGCCATCGAGGCCGGCGCGACGACCGTCAACATCCCCGACACGACGGGCTACTGCACGCCGGCCGACTACGCCGCGCTGTTCCGCGCCGTCCGCGACTGCTGCGACACGTCCGGCGTCATCCTCTCGACGCACTGCCACGACGACCTCGGGCTGGCCGTCGCCAACACGCTGGCGGGCGTCGAGGCCGGCGCGCGGCAGGTCGAGGTGACCGTCAACGGCATCGGCGAGCGGGCCGGGAACGCGTCGCTGGAGGAGGTCGCGATGGCCCTCCGCGTCCGCGCCGACCACTACGGCGTAGCGCACGGGCTGGACGCGGCGCGGCTCAACGAGGCCAGCCGGCTGGTCTCGGTCGTCACCGGCTTCGCCGTCCCCCCGAACAAGGCCATCGTCGGCGCGAACGCTTTAGCCCACGAGGCCGGCATCCACCAGCACGGCGTGCTCAAGGACCGCCAGACCTATGAGATCATGGCCGCCGAGGACGTCGGTGCCGACACCGAAGGCATCCGGCTGGGCCGCCACTCGGGCCGCCACGGCCTGTTCTCCCGCCTGAAGCGGCTGGGCGTCGACGTCGCCGAGGCCGACCGCGACACGGTCTACGCCCGCTTCGTGGCCCTCGCGGACCAGAAGCGCGAGATCTACGACGCCGACCTCCGCCAGATCGCCGAGGCGCCGACGACCGGCACCGGCCAGCGCGGCTTCTCGCTCATCGGCCTCCGCGTCACCACCGACTCGGACGCGAAGCCGCACGCCGAGGTCACGCTCCTCCACGGCACGACCGGCAACGTCCGCGTCGAGGCCGCCAGCGGCGACGGGCCGGTCGACGCCATCTACCGCGCCCACGAACGCGCCGCCGGCCGGCCCCCACGGCTGGATCCCAACTCGATCCGCGCGCTCAAGAGCGCGGCAGACGC
>CAYPVZ010000670.1:0-2052 GCA_964414235.1 uncultured Rhodothermales bacterium
GCTCTACATCGTCCTCATCAAACTGGGCCTGATCAACTCCTACCTCGGCATCGTCGTCATCTACTCGGCCACCGCGCTGCCCTTCTGCGTCTGGCAGATGAAGGGCTACTACGACACCATCCCCGCCACGCTGGAGGAAGCTGCGACCATCGACGGCGCCGGGCCCTGGCAGGCCTTCTTCCAGGTCATCCTGCCGCTGGCGGCGCCCGCGCTCGTCATCACGGCGCTATTCTCGTTCATGAGCGCGTGGAACGAGTACGTCGTCGCCGCGGTGGTCCTCCAGGACGTCGACATGTTCACGATGCCGGTCGGGCTCAAGCAGTTCCAGGGCTCCATGTCGACGCAGTGGGGGCTCTACGCCGCCGGCTCGCTGCTCGTGTCGCTGCCGGTCATCGCGCTGTTCCTGATCCTCAGCCGCTACCTCATCTCGGGCCTCACCCTCGGCGCCGTCAAGGGCTAGCCCGGATGCGCCACCCTTCTACCGAACGCTCTCGGCTGTGACGGTCCTCAGCCAGTCGGGCCGGAAGTCGTCCGGTGACTGCGCCATCTCATCCATCGACCACCACTGCCAGGCACGAATCGTTTCGTTCTCCTCCTCGGTCCAGCCTGTTCGGGAGGGCGCGAACGCCTCGTCGGCCTCAACGAGGAAGTAGCACTCCATCCAGCGGGCGGGTAGAGAACGGGCGACGGGGTAGACGGTCTCGCGTTCTCGAACCACGGGACCGAGGGGAAATGAGCGCCCGGTCTCTTCCAGCAGTTCCCGCCTTGCGGCCTCCGGGTAGGTCTCTCCGGGGCGGAGTTCGCCCCCGGCGGTAGCCCAGAACGGCGGGCTGTGCTCGTCGTGATACCTGAACAGCAACAGACGCCCTCGCGGATCGAGCAGCAGGAGCCGAGCCGAGCGGCGGAGGGGAAGGTCTGTGGGCAAGGCGTCCGAGGCGGCAGAACGAGTGGCCGCTCAGCGGCCGAGGACAGACAGCACGAAGGTAGGTCGGAGCACTGGAAAGGGCGGCGCTACGGACGGCTGAGAGCTCTGACGCCCTCGATCCGCCTGCAGCGGCTGGTTCTACGGCGCGGACATCATGAGGGCGTGGCGGCGAGGTCACGGACGATCCCGCCGCTGGCGATCTCTTTGGCCACGTCGCCCACCGTGCCGTTGGAGATAATGCAGCCCGCCGCTGTGGTGATGCTGTCTGTTCGCACGAGGTAGCGCGGGAGCGCACGTTTGTACGTCGACGGTTCGGTGAGTTGGAGACCTGCCAGCCCGTAGAGCTGGCCCGCCGGACGCGCGTCCTCGACCAACTCAGCGAACAGCGCCGCGGCGTCGGGCTCGTTCAGGACCGTTCGGAAGGCCGTCGCATGGGGCGAGGCTCCGCCGCCGTCGCCAACGGTCGGACCGGCGAACGAATCGACGTCGCGGAGTACCGCCAGTGCTCCGTCGCGAGTGCCGAGGTCGGCGCCCTCAGCCCAACGTCCCGTGAGCGGGTAGTCCGGCAGTGGCTCCACCTCGGGCGGCTCGGCGGCACACCCGGCGAGCAACGCTGTGACGATGAGGAGGGAGCGAGTCACGGGTGTGGCAAGAGCGCCGTAGAACAGGGAGTCGGCGGCGCGAGGCCAGACAAAACCGGCACCGTCACGCCGGATAATACGCGGCAGGCCTGAAAACACCGCCCACCTCTGCTGCCACGGCTCGGTCACCTCGTAATCATCCACCCGCCCGCCGAATCACGCCCCGCCCCGCTGGCGGCCCCCGCCAGCGCCCGGCCGGACGAAGTGTGAAGCGGTTTCGACGCGCTTCGGAAGACCCTCGACCCCGTACGGAACAGTCTGGAGAGGGCTCGGAAGGGCATCGAGGCGGCTCGGAAGGGCACCGAGGCGGCTCAGAACGGTCTCCACCCGCCTCGCAAGGGTCTCGACGGGCTTCGGAAGCCCCTCGACCTCGCTCGGAACAGGCTCGACGGGCTTCGGAAGGGCCTCGACCTCCCTCGGAACGGTGTCGTCCCCGTGCGGAACGGCCTGGAGACGGCCCGGAAGAGCACCGAGGCGGCACGGAAC
>CAYPVZ010000671.1:0-2045 GCA_964414235.1 uncultured Rhodothermales bacterium
CCCGCGCCCGCCCCGGCCCCTCCGCCTTCGTGCGCCCCCGCCCGCGGGCGGCGCGCCCCCCCAGCGCTCCGACCTCATCCTCTCCGACCCGATGGACCCCCAGACTCTGACCTCGACCGACGCCGCCCGCGGCGCGACGCCGGATTGGGCGTACCGCCCGTTCAAGACCGCCGCCGTCCTCGGCGCGGGCGTCATGGGCAGCCAGATCGCCGCCCACCTCGCGAATGCCGGCCTCGACGTGCTCCTGCTCGACGTGACGCCCGAGAGCATCGGGAAGGAGGGGCCGAAGAACAGCCTCGTCGAGGGCGCCTTCAAGGCGGCGACCAAGATGAAGCCCGACCCGTTCATGTCGGCCGAGGCCCAGACCCGCGTCACGCTGGGCAACTTCGACGACGACTTCGACAAGATCGCCGAGGCCGACTGGGTGATCGAGGTGGTCGTCGAGCGGATGGACGTCAAGCAGTCCGTCATGGCGCGCATCGAAGAGGCCGCCAGCGACACGGCGGTGATCTCGACCAACACGTCGGGGCTGCCCATCGCCGAGATCGCCGAGGGCCGCTCGGACGCCTTCAAGGCGCGCTTCCTCGGGACCCACTTCTTCAACCCGCCGCGCTACCTCAAGCTGTTCGAGGTCATCCCGACCGAGGACACCGACCCGGAGGTGCTAGCGCGCGTGACGGCCTTCGCCCGGGTCCACCTGGGCAAGGGGATCGTCATCGCCAAGGACACGCCGAACTTTATCGGCAACCGGATCGGGACGTACGCCATGCTCGGCGCCGTCGAGCAGTTCGAGACGGGCGACTTCTCCATCGAGGAGATCGACGCGCTGACGGGCACGCTCATCGGCCACGCCAAGAGCGCCACGTTCCGCACGGCCGACGTCGTCGGGCTCGACACACTCCGCCACGTCACGGCCAACCTCTACGACGCGATCCCCGAGGACGAGAGCCGCGAGCGGTTCCAGGTGCCGGACGTGCTCCAGCGGCTGGTCGACCTGAAGCAGCTCGGCGCCAAGTCGAAGGCCGGCTTCTACAAGAAGGAGGGCGACGTCATCAAGTCGTTCAACCCGGAGACGGGGGAATACGAGGACCCGAAGGAGGTCGGCTTCGACGTGAAGGCCTTCAAGGGCGGCACCCTCGCGGAGCGCCTGCAGAAGCTCTGGGCCGACGACGGCCGCGCGGGCCAGTTCTTCCGCGAGACCACGCTCGACCTCATCGGATACACCGCCCGCCGCACGCCCGAGATCTCCGACTCGCCCGCCAACATCGACCGCGCCCTGAAGTGGGGCTTCGGCTGGGAGATGGGGCCGTACGAGATCTGGGACGTCCTCGGCGTCGACGCCGTCCGCCAGGCGCTGACCGAGCACGACGTCGCCGTGCCCGACTGGGTCGCCGACGCCCCGGCCGAGGGGTTCTACCGCGACACCGAGGCGGGTACCCCGCAGGTCTGGACGCCCGCCTCGGGCGACTACCAGGACGACCCGCGCCCCGCCGACGAGTGGGGCCTGACCTACCTCAAGGAGGACGCCAACAACACCCTCTGGCAGAACGACGACGCGGCGCTCCTGGACGTGGGCGATGGCGTCGCCGTCTTCGAGTTCCGCTCGAAGTCCAACAGCCTCGGGCAGGAGGTCATCTCCGGGCTCATGGAGGCCATCGACAAGGTCGAGACCGACCGCGACCTGCGCGGCATGATCATCGGCAACGAGGGCGCCAATTTTTCGGTGGGGGCGAATCTGGGGGAGGTCGCGATGGCCGTGATGATGGGCCAGCTCGACGAGCTGGCGCCGTTCATCGAGACGTTCCAGAAGGCCGTCTTCAAGATCCGCTACGCCACCAAGCCGGTCGTCGTGACCACGCACCAGCGGGTGCTCGGCGGCGGCTGCGAGATGACCATCGCCTGTCCGCACCCGGTGCTGGCGGCCGAGACGTACATGGGCCTCGTCGAGCTGGGCGTCGGGCTCATCCCGGCCGGCGGCGGGACGACCATGATGACGGCCAAGGCCGCCGAACTGGCGGGCTCCGAGCACGTCACCGAGATCCAGT
>CAYPVZ010000672.1:0-2043 GCA_964414235.1 uncultured Rhodothermales bacterium
GCCGTCGACGACCCAAACGCCGCCGCGGTCGTCGACGGCGACGTGCTTGACGGGGCCGTGGATCTGGTCCGGGAGGAACGGCGTCGCGACGCCGTCCTGGTAGCGCCACAGCCCCTCCTCACCCAGGATCCAGAGGGCGCCGCCAGCCACGTCCGGGACCGTGATCGAGCGGCCGACGCCCCAGGCGGTTCGCGCCGAGACGGCGACGCCACCGGCGAACCGCACGATCTCGTCGGCCTCGGTCTGGATCCAGACCGCCCCGTCGGGCCCAACCGTGAGGCCGAGGAGCCGATTCGTCGTCAGGCCCGGCGTGTTGTCGACGTTGAAAGCCTCGAACCGGTAGCCGTCGAAGCGCGCCAGTCCGTCGAACGTCGAAACCCAGAGATAGCCGTCAGGGCCGACGGCGAGGCCGGTGACGTGGTTGACCGGCAGGCCGTCATCGGTGGTGTACCGCTGGACGAGCACGTCCGAGTCCTGCGCGAATGGGCTCGGAACGGCCTGTGCCAGCACCGTCCGTACGGTAACGACGAGCAGCAGAACCGTGCGAAGCGGCGGCATGTGACGAGCGCGGGAAGGCCAAGCTAGCGTGGCTCTGTGCCAGTAATGGCGGGTTCGGAGACCCTTCGGGTGCTGGCCGGCACCGAGTCCGGGGTGGGGGAGTACGCCCGGCCCGCCCCCCTCGCCGATGTCCTACTCGACCGACACCCGCACCCTCCAACCTGGCGACACCTACGTCGCCATCCGTGGCGAGACCTACGACGGCCACCGCTTCGTCCCGGCCGCCATCGAGGCCGGCGCGACGGCCGTCGTGGTCGAAGAACCGGTCGAGGTGCCCGGCGGCGTCGAGGTGATCGAGGTGCCGAGCACGGTCGGCTGGCTGGTCGAGCGCGCGTCCGCCAAGGTGACGCAGCTGGGGTGCCGGACCGTCGCCATCACGGGCTCCGTCGGCAAGACGACGTCGCGGACGGCCATCGCCAGTGTGCTCCGCCAGTCGCACACGGTCGTCGCGTCGACGGGCAACCTGAACACGCCGCTCGGGCTGTCGCTGCTGCTGCTCAACGCGGAGCTGACGCCGGAGACGGTCCTCGTGCTGGAGATGGGCGCGCGGCTCGAAGGCGACATCCAAGAGCTCTGCGCAGCCTTCCCGCCGACGGTCGGCGTGGTGACGAACGTCCGCGGCGTGCACCTGGAAACGCTCGGCTCGCTGGACGGCGTCGAGCGCGAGAAGTCCGAGATCGTGCGTGCGCTGCGCCCCAGCGGCACGGCCGTCCTCAACGGCGACGACCCGCGGGCTCGCCGCATGGCCCACGTCACGCCCGCCCGCGTCGTCCTGTACGGCACCTCGGAGGGCTGCGACGTGACGCCGGCCGACGTGACGGCCGACCTGCCCATCCTCGGCGACCACGCCGTCTACACCGCCATGCTGGCGACGGCCGTCGGCCGCGCGATGGGGATGGACGACGCGGCGATCTCGCGTGGCCTCGAAGCCATTGAGCCCGAAAAAGGTCGCCTCCGGAAGCTCGACGGGGTGGGAGGGAGCACGCTCGTCGACGACACCTACAACGCGTCGCCGGACGCCGCGATCTCGGCGCTCGGCGTCCTCGCCAGCCTCGACGGCGAGCGCCGGACGGCCTTCCTCGGCGACATGCTGGAACTGGGTGAGGGCGAGGTCGACGAACACCTCCGCGTTCTCGAAGCCGCTGTGCTGCAGGCGGATCGGGTCGTCGCCGTCGGGCCGATCATGACCGAGGCGGCGGCCCGGCTGGAAGACGAGGTGCGCGAGCGGGTCGGCACGGTGGCGTCCTCGGCCCGCGCGGCGGAGGCCGTCCGCTCGGGCGCGCTCGGTGAGTTCCGTGCGGGCGACGTGGTCCTCGTCAAGGGCTCGCAGGGGACGCGGATGGAGCGCGTCTCGGAAGCCCTCCTCTCGCCCGATCTCGACCCCGCCGACGTGCTCCCGCGCCAGACGCCCCAGTGGAAAGCAATCCCTTAGAGACTGTTTGGGGAACGGCCGGGCTGAGCCAACGAGCGTCCGTCAGCGTCTGA
>CAYPVZ010000673.1:0-2041 GCA_964414235.1 uncultured Rhodothermales bacterium
CGTCACGCCCGTCGGGACGCCGCCCACCGTCTGCGTCGTCTGGAATGGCAGCCAGAGGCCGTCGACCTCGCGGTAGTCGGCGAACTGGACCGACAGGTACTCGCGCGCGCCGCCGCGCTGGCGGAACGTGCTGACGAGCGTCGGCCGGGCGGCGGCGTCCAGGTTGACGATCAGCGGTTCGGGAAAGGCGGGCACGGCGAGGCGGAGGAGGCCATCGGCGCACGCGCCCTCGACGGCGACCTCGGTGCGGCGGGCGAGCAGCACCGGCAGCGTCAGCCAGAGCGACTGGCGGACGAGGTGGGCGGGTTCGTCCAGCAACGCGACCGTGCCGTCGTCGGCCGTGACGGTGACTTGGCCCCCGGAGACGTCTGTGGTCTGCTCGCTGCTGGCGAGGGCGACCGTCCAGCGAGCCGCGTCCGGGAGCGTTACCGCCAGCCGGGCGCGCGTGCGCATCGTGCGACCGTCGACGTCCACGTCGGTGACGGTGTCGAGCGCGATCTCCCGGAGGGCATCGAACCGGTCGGCCCCGCCGAGCGCGTCGGCGACGCACGCCAGTCCATCGGATGGCTGGGCCGCGGCCGACGCCGCGAGAAGGCAGAAGAGGAGCAGGCGCATGGCGCAAGATCGTGCGTCGGAGGAGACATCCCCTCCGCGGGGGAAGTCGGGTGGAGGGGGCGGGGGGTAGCTAGCGGTCTCTCTTGCCCCCCAGTGCATGTCCATCCTCCGGCTCACGCTCCTCCTCACGATCGGCCTCGTGCTCCCGGGTTGCTCACTCATCGGCGGCGTCATGCACCGCGAGCCCGCAGCCGAGGCCGGCCCGCCGCTCCCGTCTGATTGTTCCACGTTCCTGCTCGGCGACCGTGAGAACCTCGGCAGCTGCGTCAACTCGGAGTACCCCGACATCGTCCCGATCATCTCGCCCGACGGGCGGACGCTCTACTTCGACCGCAAGCGGAGCCCGGACAACACGGGCGGCACGGAGGACAACGACGAGATCTACGTCTCGACACGCCAGTCAGACGGCTCCTGGGGGCCGGCGCGCAACATCGGGGCGCCGTTGAACACGCGCGGGGCCAACTTCGTCGCCTCGGCGCTGCCGGACGGCAACACGCTCCTCGTCGGCAACACGTACAACGCGGACGGGACCGGCGGGCCGGGCGTCTCGATCACGCACCGCACGCGCGACGGGTGGAGCTTCCCGGAGGCCCTCCAGATCGAGGGATTCGAGAACCGGAACGACTACGTGAGCTACTCGCTCGCCAACGACGGCGTCTCGCTGCTCATGGCCATCGAGGCCGACGGCACGCTCGGCGACCGCGACCTCTACGTCAGCTTCCTCCAGGATGATGGAACGTGGAGCCGGCCGCGTCACCTCGGCGCGACCGTCAACACGGCTGAGACCGAGAACAGCCCGTTCCTCGCGGCCGACAACGAGACGCTCTACTTCTCGTCCGAGGGCCACGGCTCGATGGGCGCCTACGACGTGTTCGTCTCGCGCCGGCTCGACGACACGTGGACGCGGTGGTCGGAGCCCGAGAACCTCGGCCCGACGGTCAACACGACCGCCTCCGAGGCCGGCTTCGTGATCCCGGCGCGGGGCGACTACGCCTACTTCGGCTCGTCCGTCGAGGGCGGCTACGGGTCGGTCGACATCGTTCGGGTGGCGCTGCCGGAGGCGGCGAAGCCCGACCCGGTCGTGCTCGTGCGCGGGCGGACGCTCGACCGCGAGACGGGCCAGCCGGTCGAGGCGACGGTGACCTACGAGGCGCTGGCGGGGACCGCGCGCGGACGGGCGTTCTCGAACCCCGAGACGGGCGAGTACCAGATCGTGCTGCCGGCGGGCGCGCGCTACGGCTTCCGCGCCAGCGCGAGGGGCTATTACTCGGAGTCGCTGAGCCTCGACCTCTCGGATCTCGCGGCCTACGATGAGCGCGAGCAGGACCTGACGCTGGCGCCGCTGGCGGTCGGCACGAAGGTGCGTCTGAACAACCTGTTCTTCGACACCGCCCAGGCGACGCTGCGGCCCGAGAGCCGCGCCGAG
>CAYPVZ010000674.1:0-2041 GCA_964414235.1 uncultured Rhodothermales bacterium
TCAGTATAGATCAGTTACGAACGTTTTTTTCGAAAACGGGGTGGCGGCGGCGGGCTGGCGAGCGGCGACCACGCCATGCTCGGCGGATCGGGCTCGGCCGGCGCGGGCTCCGGCGGCGGCGGCTCGTCGAACGCGGGGCCTTCGAAGGCGGACGGATCGACCTCGGCTTCGGGGACAGGCTCCGGAGCGGGTTCGTACGGCGGCCCTGGGGCGGGACGGCGGGGGAGCGGTTCGGGCTCCGCGTCCGCCAGCGAGGCCGGCGACGGAGACTCCGCCGCTTCGAAGGCCTCGTCGGACACGTCCTCGGGCGGCTCGATGGGAGCTTCCAGGCGCCGCGGGGACGGCGGAAGCGCGGTGGCGGGCGGCGAGCCGGCCGGCTGAAGCTTGAGGAAGCCGACGGGGTCGTCGCCCTGGAACTGGGCGAGGACCTCCAGCTCGGAGAGGAGAAAGCCGCGCAGGCGGGCAGCGACCTCCGCCTGGCGGCTGTTGAGGCGGACGAGGTCCTGCCGGAGCCCGTGCCGCTCGCGCTCGGCGTCGTGGAGGATCTTCTCGGCGCGGAGCTCAGCCTCCTGCACGATGAGCCGGGCCTTCTCCTCGGCCGAGGCCTCCGAACGCCGCGCGGTCTCGCGCGCCGACTCCAGGGCCTCCTGAAGCGCCAGCTCCACCTTTTCGTAGTGGACCAGCTTGGCCTCGACCTCGCGCGTCCGCTCGTCGGCACGACGCGCCTCCTCCATCACCTCGTCGAGGCGATCGGCGACCTGCTTGAGGAAGAGGTCTACCTCAGTCGGGTCGTAGCCCCGGAAGGCCTTGTCGAACTCCTTGCGGCGGACGTCGAGAGGCGTGAGGTTCATGGCCGGTCGGGGGTGGCGGGAGGTCCGACGCGGCGAACGCGGCGGCGGCCGGGCCGGCGCTCGGCGGGCTCCGGTCGGCTCTCGGACACGGGCGCGGCGGCCGGCGGTTCCATCACTTCCTGAAGCGCGAGCGCCGCACGTTCGACCCGGGCCTCGATGTCCGCCAGCCGTGCGGCGGACGCCGCCGCCCGCGCACGGAGCCGCGCCAGCCGCCCCAGCAGGACGACGAGGACCGCGCCGAGGGCAGCGACGAGAGCCAGGAGGGGGACGAGCATGGGACGCAAGGTACGGTACAGGTGCGAACGCTTCTACGGCGTCTCGCGCGCACCGAACAGCGCCGACCCGACGCGGACATGCGTCGCGCCCTCCTCGACGGCGACCTCGTAATCGCCGCTCATGCCCATCGAGAGGACCGGGAGCCCGGCGGCCTCGGCGAGCTGGCGGAGCTGGCGGAACGCGGGCCGTACGACGCGCTCGACCTCGTCCGGCGTACGTGCGAGGGCCGCCATCCCCATCAGGCCGCGGACCTGGAGGCCATCGCGCTGCGCGACCTCGGCCAGCAGCGCCTCCGTCACCTCCGGCGCGACGCCGTGCTTGGCGTCCTCGTCGGAGATGTTGACCTGGACCAGGACCGGGAGCACACGCTCCGCCTCGGCGGCTTTTTTGTCGAGCGCGTCCGCCAGCCGGACCGAGTCGAGCGCTTGGAAGAGGTCGGCGCGGGCCGCGGCGTCGCGGGCCTTGTTGCGCTGGAGCGAGCCGATGAGGTGCCACCGGACATCGCCGCCGAGCGCCTCGCCCGGCACGGCGTCGGACTTTTCGATGAGCTCCTGCACGCGGTTCTCGCCGAAGTCCCGGAGCCCCGCCTCGACGGCGGCCTGAACCACCTCGACGGGATGCGTCTTGGTCACGGCGACGAGCGTGACGTCGGCCGCGTCGCGGCCGGCGCGAGCCGCCGCCTCGGCGATGCGCTGGCGGACGTGCTCGGCGCGGGCGGCGATGTGGGCCGCGAGAGGAGAAAGAGAATCGGTCGGCATGGAAGCGGGTACCCGCCCGTCCGGGCGGAGATCCGGCCAGTTCCCCACCGGCCAGCCGGGGTCCTGCGCCACGATGGCGTTCCGTTTCCACCGGCCTTCGTTCCAAAAACCGGCGCATCTGGGGAGGCCGCGCGGTTGGCGCGGCCTCCCCATATG
>CAYPVZ010000675.1:0-2038 GCA_964414235.1 uncultured Rhodothermales bacterium
CCGCCTCGGCGAGGGCGAGGAGGGCGTCGCGGCGGGCGCGCCACCAGGGGGCGTCGGACATGAACCTTGTCTCCGGGGGGGCCGGAAAGCTCCCCACGCTTGCCGCCGCGTGCCGGAAAAATCGCGCCGACGCCGGCCCGGCTGGCGACGCGCCCCGCCAGCGCGGAGGCCGACCGCTCCCCCCGCCCTACCGGCCGACGTGGCCGCGCAACTCCTGGCGGCGCCCCTTCTGGCGAAGCTTCCGGAGTGCCTTCTCCTTGATCTGGCGGACGCGCTCGCGCGTCAGATCGAACTCGGTGCCGATCTCCTCCAGCGTCATCGGCGCCTCGCGGCCGATGCCGAAGTAGAGCCGCGTGACCTCGGCCTCGCGCGGCGCCAGCGACGCCAGCGCCCGCTCGACGTCCTCCTTGACGCTATTGCCCACCATCCCCTCGTCCGGGAGGATCTCGTCGACGGCTTCGAGCACGTCGAGCAGGCTGTTGTCGTCCTCCTCGCCGAACGGCTCGTCCACCGATAGCGAGCGGGCCTGGTGGCGCAGGGCGTCCTGGACCTTCTCGGGCGGCAGGTCCAGCTCGGCCGCGATCTCCTCGATGTTCGGCGGCCGCTTGTAGGTCTGCGCCAGCCGCGCCGAGGCCTTCCGGATCTTCGAGATGGTCCCGATCCGGTTGAGCGGCAGCCGGACCGTCCGGCTCTGCTCGGCGAGTGCCTGCAGGATGGCCTGCCGGATCCACCAGACGGCGTACGAGATGAACTTGAACCCGCGCGTCTCGTCGAACCGCCGGGCCGCCTTGATGAGCCCGTAGTTGCCCTCGTTGATGAGGTCCGACAACGAGAGCCCCTGCCCCTGGTACTTCTTGGCGACCGACACCACGAACCGCAGGTTGGCCCGGACCATCTGCTGGAGCGCCTCGTCGTCGTCGGCCTTGATGCGCCGGGCGAGGTCGACCTCGTCTTCGGCGGTCAGGAGCGGAATCTGGCCGATCTCCTGGAGGTACTGGTCCAGCATCCGCTGGCTTCGGGGGACGTACATGGCGCGGCCTCGGGGGCGGCTGGCGGAACGGGTCGGGAGTCGCGTGCGGGGTCGGGTGGAGCCGCCAGAGGGAGGCGGCGAGAACAGCGGGGACGGAGTGTAGCCACGACCGGCCGATTATATGTACGTCCCGTGAAACACCGGGGGTTCCTGGCTCAGAGGGCCCACCCCGCCCGTCGTAGCTTTCTCGACCGCTCCCGCCCGATGACCGCTGCCGCCCCGCCCCCTGCCGTCGCCTCGCGCGTACTCGACTGCCGAGGGCGACCGCTGGTGCTCGGGCCGGGCCGCGCCCACGTCATGGGCATTCTCAACGTCACGCCCGACTCGTTCTCGGACGGCGGGCGCTACGACACCGTCCAGGCCGCCCTGGCGCGCGCCCACGAGATGGCCGCCGAGGGCGCCGCGCTCCTCGACGTCGGCGGCGAGTCGACGCGCCCGGGCGCGCCGGCGGTGGGGCTGGACGAGGAGCTGGCGCGCGTCGTGCCCGTGGTCGAGGCCGTCGCGCGGGAGCTGCCGCATGTGCTGATCTCGATCGACACCACGAAGGGGGCGGTCGCGCGCGAGGCGCTCCGGGCCGGCGCCCACGCCGTCAACGACGTCACGGGGCTGCGCGAGGACGTCGGCACGGCCGTGGCCGCCGCCGAGTACGGCGCGCCGCTCGTCGTCATGCACGCGCTCCGCAAGACCGGCGGCACCGCACCCGCCGACGCCTACGGCGACGTGGTCGAGGACGTCGTCGCCAGCCTCCGCCAGTCGGTCGCGCGCGCCGAGGCCGCCGGCGTCCGCGACGTCGTCGTGGACCCGGGCTTCGGGTTCGGCAAGACGCCGGCCCAGAACCTCCGCCTCATCAACGAGGTCGACCGGCTCGTCGACGAGGGCTGGCCCGTCCTCGTCGGCGTCTCCCGCAAGAGCACCGTCGGGGCCGTCCTCGGCCGCGATGGCGTCCCGGCGCCCATCGAAACCCGGCTCTACGGGTCGCTCGGGCTGGCGGTGCTCGCCGCCGTGCGC
>CAYPVZ010000676.1:0-2029 GCA_964414235.1 uncultured Rhodothermales bacterium
CCGGGCCGACGACTTAGCGCCTATCTAAGCCGATACCTAAGACTAGGGGCACTACCTCTCCCACCACAGGGAGGCCGGGCCCCTCGATCCGCCTTCGGCCGCCAGACAGCGGGCCGAGCGGCAGTGCGCTAGTCGGTCACCTTCTTGAACACGACGCACGTGTTGTGGCCGCCGAAGCCGAACGCGTTCGAGAGCGCCACGGTCACGTCGCGGTCCTGGGGCGTGTTGAACGTGTAGTTCAGGTCGCAGGCCGGGTCCGGCGTCTCAAAGTTGATCGTCGGCGGGACCTTTCCGTTCGTAATGGCGAGCACGCTCGCAATGGCCTCGACGGCGCCGGCTGCGCCCAGCAGGTGCCCCGTCATCGACTTGGTCGAGGACAGGTTCATCTGGTAGGCGTGGTCGCCGAAGACGGCCTTGATGGCCTTCGTCTCGGCCACGTCGCCGAGCGGCGTCGACGTCCCGTGCATGTTGAGATAGTCGACGGCCTCAGGCTCGAGGCCAGCCGAATCGAGGGCCTGCTCCATCGCCAACTTGGCGCCGAGCCCTTCGGGGTGGGGCGCCGAGATGTGGTGGGCGTCGGCCGACATGCCGAGGCCGACGACCTCGGCGTAGATCGTAGCGCCGCGGGCCTTAGCGTGCTCATACTCCTCCAGGATGAGTGCGCCCGCGCCCTCGCCCATGACGAAGCCATCGCGCGTCGCGTCGAACGGCCGACTGGCGGTCATCGGCTCGTCGTTGCGCGTCGAGAGCGCCTTCATGTTGCCGAAGCCGCCGAGGCCGACCTCGGTGATGGAGGCGTCGGTGCCGCCGGCGACCATGATGTCCGCCAGCCCGGCCTTGATCACCATCCACGCGTCGCCGAGCGCGTTGTTGGACGTCGCGCACGCGCTGACGGTCGCGTAGTTCGGGCCGTGGAGGCCGTGGCGCATCGAGATGAGCCCGGGCGCCATGTCGATGATCATCATCGGCACGAAGAACGGGCTGAGCCGGCGCGGACCGTGCTCGGCGTACGTCACGACCTGGTCCTGGAACAGCTTCATCCCGCCGATTCCGGAGCCCATGACGACGCCGATCCGCGTCTTCTCCTCGGGCGAGAGCGCCTCGGTGTCGAGGCCGGCATCCTGGAGCGCCTCGTCGGCGGCGACGATGGCGAACTGGGCGAAGGGGTCGAGCCGGCGGGCCTCTTTGGGGTCGAGGTAATCGCCGGGGTTGAAGTCCTTGACCTCGCAGGCGAACGTCGTCGCGTAGGCCGCGGTGTCGAAGTGGGTGATGGGGCCGGCTCCGGACCGGCCGGCCATCATGGCGTCCCAGAAGTCCGGGACCGAGTTGCCGATGGGCGTGAGCGCGCCGAGGCCGGTGACGACGACACGACGGTCGGAGAACGACGGCATGAGAGACCGGTAGAGAGAGCGCGTGGGAGCGCGATACAAAAACCGGCGGTGCGCTGGGGGCGCCCCGCCGGAGAGTCGGAGAGACCGGAGCAGCGCTCCGAGCAGGCGCTTAGCCCTGCTTGCCCTCGATGTAGTCGATGGCGTCGCCGACGGTCGCGATCTGCTCGGCGTCCTCGTCGGGGATCGTCAGGTCGAACTCCTTCTCGAACTCCATGATGAGTTCGACGGTATCGAGGGAGTCCGCGCCGAGGTCGTTCGTGAACGAGGCCTCACGCGTGATGTCGGCCTGATCGACGCCGAGCTTCTCGACGATGATCTCCTTGATGCGCTGTTCGGTGGACTCGGCGGCCATGTCTGGTGCGGGTCGGGTTGGGAGAGGGGGAGGGCGGCGCCGCGGGGGCGCACGGTCTGGCAAGCTACGCCAGCCGGCCGGGCCGGGCAACGCGGCCGCCTGAGAGCTGGCGACACGCTTTTGCCTGGCGAGCGCTCCCTTAACGCGCGACCTCCGACACAGATTCGCCGAAGACGCTCGTTCCGCTCCGCAAGAAGAACTCCCGCACGCACGCACGGCCTCTACTTTCCCCGGCCGATGCCGAATTCCTAAGCTCCCCGATCCATGGCGACCCTCTTCACGTCCG
>CAYPVZ010000677.1:0-2029 GCA_964414235.1 uncultured Rhodothermales bacterium
GCTGGCGACGGCGGGGTCGAGGTGGTCGGCGAAGAGGGCGTGGGCGGCCGAGAGGTGCTGCGCGATGTCGGCGGTGGCGCGGCTCTGGGCGATGAGGGCGGCGCGGGGGGTGTCGAGGGCCTCGGCGAACGCGTCGTCGAGGGTGTCGAGGGCGTCGATCTGCTCGGCGGTGAGGGGGGTGCGGGCGAGGAGGCCGTCGTCGCCGTCGGCGTTCTCGCGGGCCGCGGCGACGACGATCTCGGAGTACTCGGCGAGGGCGACGTCGCGGAGGGAGCGGACGGCGGTGGCGGTGAGGTCGAGCCGGTGGGCGAGCTCGGTGCGGCCCCGGCGGAGGGCCCAGGAGCGGACGACGCCGGCGAGCGTGACGACCTGCGTCCGGACGGCGTCGCGGAGCTCGGTCTTGACGGTGGTGACGGCCTCGGTGGGGTCGGCCTGCCGGCGGATGGCGTCGCGGATGGCGGCGACGTGGGCGTCGAGGGCCTCGCGGTCCTCGACGGTGTCGGGCGAGGTTTCCCAGACGGGGCGGTACTGGTCGAGGACGCCGAGGGTGGTCTGGGTCATCTCGAACCGGTTGGTCTGTTCGTCAGTCATGACGCACGGGGGTTTGTGTCCTCAAGTAGACCCGGGGAGGCGCCGGATCTAACCTCGGAGGGGCACTTTTTTTCAGGGGTTGCGACCTCTCGGTGCTCTGTGGCGAGGTCTCCGTGCCCTGGGGCGGCGTCTCGGTGGCCTGTGATGGCGTCTCTGCGCCCTGTAACGGCGTCTCGGCGCCCTGTAATGGGGTCTCGGTGCCCTGTAATGGGGTCTCGGTGCCCTGTGGTGGCGTCTCTGCGCCCTGTAACGGCGTCTCGGTGGCCTGTGGTGGCGTCTCGGTGGCCTGTGATGGGGTCTCGGTGGCCTGTAACGGCGTCTCGGTGCCGTGGGGTGGCGTTTCGGCGCCGAGGTGTGGCCATGGATCGGCCCTCCTCGGGCGCGGCTGGCGGCGGGCGTCGCCAGCGGGGCGCGAGGAAATGGGCGCGGGGTTTATGTTGGCAAAGTCGATCCCCCCGGTTCGTTCACCCCTTTGCGACTTCTGCCATGGATCTGATCGATTCCCTCCAAGCCCTTTCGGCTCGCCTCGACCAGCACGCGGGGCGGCTGGAGGCGGCCGCTGCCAAGTGCGACTCTGCGTAGGGGGCTGGTGTCGCTCCGGACCTCGCTCGGGCGAGTCGTCCACGACTCGGGGACCCCGGCCGGGCGAGCGTTCGATCTGGCCGTCCAGTGGCTCATTGTGGTTTCGCTCGTGGCCTCGGCCGTCGACACGCTCCCTGCGCTCTCGGCCGAGGCGCACGCGGCGTTCCGGACGTTCGAGCGCGTGACGATCGGGGTGTTCACGGCCGAGTATCTCCTCCGGCTGGCGACGGCCCCGCGGCCTCTCCGCTTCGCCCGCAGCTTCTTCGGGCTGGTGGACCTCGCGGCCATCGTCCCGTTTTATCTCGGGACCGGGCTCGACCTCCGGGCGGTCCGCGCGTTTCGGCTCCTGCGCCTCGTCCGGCTGCTCAAGCTTCTCCGGTACAACCGCGCCATCGTGCGGTATCGGAGCGCCTTTTCGGCGATTCGGGCGGAGTTGACGCTGTATCTGCTGGTCAGCTTCCTGGTGGTGTACGTGGCGTCGGTCGGGATCTACCAGTTCGAGCACGAGGCCCAGCCGGAGGCCTTCGCCTCGGTGTTCGACTCGATGTGGTGGGCGGTGGCGACGTTGACGACGGTCGGGTATGGCGATGTCTACCCCGTGACCGCTGGGGGGCGGGCCTTTACGGCGCTCATTCTGCTCGTCGGGATCGGGGTGATCGCGGTGCCGACGGCGCTCGTGGCGTCTTCGCTGACGGAGGTGATGCGAGAGGAGCATGAGGCGGCGTCCCGAGAATCCTGACCACCGAGCTCCGCGGGCTGGCGGCGGGCGTCGCCAGCGGGGCGGGGCCTACCTTGGGGCGCACTTCCTCTGTCGCCGTGGACGCCGACGTGATCGTCGTGGGGGCCGGCCTGGCCG
>CAYPVZ010000678.1:0-2023 GCA_964414235.1 uncultured Rhodothermales bacterium
GCGGACGCCCTTCCGTCGACAGGTCCCCCTCCCCGGCCCGCAGCCACCAAATCGGCCAATCCTGGCCAGAATCGGGTATCAGATACCCAATCGAGGGTCTCGAATACCCAACGTCGGGTCCCGGATACCCAACCGAAGGTCTCGAATACCCAACGTCGGGTCCCGGATACCCAGTGCCGGGTCCCAGATACCCAATGCTGGGCTCTGGATACCCAACGTCGGGTCCTGGATACGCAGCATCGGGCCTCCGATACGCAACGTCGAGCCTCAGAGGCCCGACGTCGGGCGTCCGAAGCTCGAACGAGAGCCTCCGAACCCCAAGCGAGGGCTTCTGAACCTCAAGCGAGAGCCTCGGAGACCCGAGCGAGGGTCCACGACACCCGGCCGCGGGCTCCGCGGCCGCTCCGTTCCCGCCCCACTGGCGACGGCCGCCGCCAGCGGCGCGGGCCTCAGCCCCGGCTCGTCCGCTCGCCGCGCAGGAAGGCCACGGCGTCCTCCACCATGGCCGGGCTGCCGATGTAGACCGGCGTCCGGTCGTGGAGCGCCTGCGGCTCGACGTCGAGGATGGGCCCGTCGCCCGTCTCGGCGCGCCCGCCGGCCTGCTCGATGATGAAGGCCATCGGGTTGGCCTCGTACATCAGGCGGAGCTTGCCGCTCGGGTTGCGGGTGTTGGCCGGGTAGATGTAGACGCCGCCCTTCATCAGGTTGCGGTGGAAGTCGGCCACGAACGAGCCGATGTAGCGCGTCGTGTAGGGCCGCGGCGGCTGGTCGTCCGGGGCCTCCTGCTGCATCCACTTGATGTACTCCTTGAGGCCGCGCTCCCAGGAGTTGTAGTTGCCCTCGTTGATCGAGTAGATGGCGCCGCGCTCGGGCGTCCGGATGTCCGGGTGCGAGAGCAGGAACTCGCCGATGGACGGGTCGAGGGTGAAGCCGTTGACGCCGTTGCCGGTGGTGTAGACGAGGATCGTCGAGGAGCCGTAGACGACGTAGCCCGCGGCGACCTGGCGGCGGCCGCACTGGAGCGCGCTCTCGATGGTCACGCGGCCCGCGTGGTCGTCCGGCACGCGGTAGATCGAGAAGATGGTGCCGATGGAGACGTTGACGTCGATGTTCGACGAGCCGTCGAGCGGGTCGAAGAGGACGACGTACTTGCCCTGGCAGTCGTCGAAGAGCAGCGGGATGGCCTCGGCGTGCTCTTCGGAGCCGATGAGGCAGACCTCGCCGCCGCGGCGCAGCGCGCGCACGAACTCCTCGTGCGCCAGCAGGTCGAGCTTCTTCTGCACCTCGCCCTGCACGTTGACGTCGCCCGTCTCGCCGAAGAGATCCACCAGCCCGGCCTTGCGGACGTCGCGGTCGACGATCTTGGCGGCGACCATGATGTCGCGGAGGAGCCGCGAGAACTGGCCCTTCGAGCCCGGCGCCTCCTGCTCGCGCTCGATGATGAACTGCTCCAGCGTCTTGAAGGCGCCGCCCATCGCGTGGCTGCTGGCGGTGCCGTTCGTCGAGGTCGTCGGGGTCGAGGTCATACCTGCAGCGCTACCGGGAGAGAGAAATCGGCCGAGACGAGTCCCGCTGAAGCTACTCCGCCAGCCGTCCCTGCTCGGTGAGGCTTCGGAGCAGGCCCGCCGTGCGCGGCCCGACCTCCGCCCCGCCCTGCCACTCGTCGATCAGGCGCCGGAGCGCCGCCGCGTCGTCCACGTCGTAGTGGCCCGGGAGCACGACCGGCGTCATATCGACCTCCATCACGCGCTCCAGCGTGTCCTCGAACACGTGCGGGTGGCTGTAGGTCATGTCGAAGAGATCCGGCACGACGTCGTTGAGGCCGAGGAGGTAGTAGCCGCCGTCGTCGGACGGCCCGAGGACGGCCGTGAGCGGGTCGTCGAGCGCGGCGAAGGCCAGCCCGAAGAAGGCGTCCGGCAGCGTCGGGTGGTCGGTGCCGACGACGACGGCGCGGTCGTGGCCGGCGGCGAAGGCCTCGACGAAGGCGCGCAGCATGCGCTCGCCGAGGTCCGCGCCCCGCTGG
>CAYPVZ010000679.1:0-2023 GCA_964414235.1 uncultured Rhodothermales bacterium
GAACGGGGGGCGGACGGGCTTCGGCGGCTTCGGGTCGTCCGTCCTCCGCGACGCGGGCGCCGAGGTGTTTCAGGCCTACGTGCCGACGACGGCGACCGTCCTCGGCCTCGACGCCGAGCACACGTTCGCCGCGCGTGCGTGGTCGCTGAGCGCCGTCGTCTCGGGCTCGGCGGTCACCGGCGGCGAGGGCGCCATCGCCCGGCTCCAGCGCTCCAGCCGCCGCTACTACCAGCGGACGGACTCGGACGCGCTCACCTTCGACCCGGCCCGCCAGTCGCTCGCGGGCGCCCGCGCCGAGGCCACGCTGGCGAAGGTCGGCGGCGGCGCGCACTGGCGCGGGGCCGTCACGCTCAGCGCCACGAGCCCCGGCTTCGAGACGAACGACCTCGGCTACCAGCTCCGCGCCGACTGGGCGGGCGCCGACTGGCGGGTGAACTGGAACGAGTCGCAGCCAGGCGTGGACTGGCTCCAGCGGCTCCAGGTCTACGTCTTCGGCGGCCAGTTCGCCAACTGGGACGGCGACGTGGTCTACAATCGGTTTAACCTGGGCACCTACGCGCGCTTCTCGAACCTGTGGAGCGTGAGCACCATCCTCAGCGCCCGGCCGGTCTACGTCAACGACCGTCTCACGCGCGGCGGCCCGCTGGCGCTCCGCCCGGCCGACTACTCGGCGTCGCTGACGGCGAGCACGAACCCGGGGCGGCCGGTCTCGGGCCGGCTCGTCCTGGCCCAGCGCGGCGAGTTCGCGCACGACTTCGAGGGTGTCGGCCGCGAGTGGACGTGGCAGGTCCGCCCGAGCGTCACGGCGCGCGTGACGGACGCGCTCTCGCTCTCGTTCGAGCCCGAGTGGACAAGCGGGTTCAACACGGACCAGTACCTCTTCGCCGACGTCGACCCGAACGCGCCCGAGGGCTTCGGCGGTCGGCGCTACGTCTTCGCCGACGTCCGCAGCGAGGCGATCTACGCGGCGGCGCGCGTGGACTGGGCCTTCACGCCGGACCTCACGCTCCAGCTCTTCGCCGGCCCCTACGTCGACGCCCGGCGCTTCCGCGGCTTCCGCCAGCTCGCCGAGCGCCGGTCCTACGACTTCGTCCGCTTCGGCGAGACGCCGGGCACGAGCCTGGCGCCGCTGCGCTACGACGCCGACAACGACGTGGACCTCCCGGCGACGTTCGAGGACGCCGAGTACTACCTCGCGACGGACGCCCAGGGCGAGTCGTTCTACATCGACGACGATGACTTCACGTACCTCTCGCTCCGGGGCAACGCCGTCGTCCGCTGGCAGTGGCGGCCGGGCTCGGAGGTCTTCGTCGTCTGGCAGCAGACGCGCGACGACTTCGGCCCGCTCCGCGGCCTCGACGTGCTCGACGACGCGGCCGACGTCTTCGGCGGCGAGGTTCGCAACGTGTTCCAGGTGAAGCTGACCTACTGGCTGGGGCTGTAAGCGGAACCGCGGAACGGGTCGTGGGGGCAGGCGGTGGACGCCGCCGCCCGACTGGCGGCGCCTCTCGGCGAGCCGGATCTTCCCGTTCCTCAGCCCCCCGTGCTCCGTGCCCTACCTCGACCACGCCGCGACGACGCCGCTCCGGGAGGAGGTCCTGGAGGCGATGCTCCCGTATCTGCGAGAGGCATGGGGCAACCCGTCGTCGCTTCACGGGCCGGGGCGGAGAGCCCGCGTGGCCGTCGACCGGGCGCGGGAGCGCGTCGCCCGCGTGCTCGGGTGCGAGCCGGGCGAGGTCGTCTTCACGAGTGGCGGCACCGAGGCGGACAACTTGGCGCTGCGCGGTGCCCTCGCCGGGATGGACCGCCAGTCCGGCCGCGGCGGGCTGGTGACGTCGGCCGTCGAGCACGAGGCGGTGCTCCAGACGGCGCACGCGCTGGAGGAGGAGGGGCGCGGCGTGACCGTCCTGCGGCCCGATGCCGAGGGCCGGATGAGCGCCGAGGCCGTCGCCGCAGCGGCCTCTGACGCGACCGCCCTCGTCTCGGTCATGCTGGTCAACAACGAGATCGGGACGGTCAACCC
>CAYPVZ010000680.1:0-2015 GCA_964414235.1 uncultured Rhodothermales bacterium
GTGCACGTCCGCCTCCGTCGGCGAGACGAGGGGACTGTCCTCGGTCCACGTCCGTGTGGCGAGGCGCCGCTCGCAGACCGGGCACGAGGTGGCCGGCGGGCGGACCGCCGTGTTCGAGAGCGTGACGTCGGCGGCCGTCGCCAGCCCGTCGCCGCTCACCACCACGCCGGGCTCGATGTGGGTGGCGACGCACTCGGCGAGCGCATCGATGAGGAGCGGATGGCAGTTGAGCCCGCTCGTGACCTCGAAGTGCGAGATCCCCTCCTTGGCCGCGATGGCGCGCGCCGTCACGTCGAGGTCGTAGGCCGTGTCGATGCGCTCCGAGAGGAACGAGATGGGCACGACGAGCAGCGCCGAGGCCCCGTCGTCGGCCGCGTCGAGCACGGCGTCGCGGACACGCGGGCCGACGCTCTCGCCGGCGCCCAGCAGGTCCTGGAAGGCGACGTGCGACGTGCGAGTGTCGGCGCGAGCCTCCAGCACGGCGCGCACCGTCGCGTGGACGTGGCAGCAGTACGGGTCGTCGAGCTTCGTCAGGTGCGCCCGCGAGGCGCCGTGCGCGGCGAAGAGGATCTGGACCTGGTCGCGCACGTCGCGCGGGAAGCGCTGCAGCCCCTCGTCGATCCGCTCGTTGATGGCGCGGACGAGCTTGGGGTGCGTGGCGTACTCCGAGACGAGCGCCGCGGGCGCCTCGATCGGGCCGTGGGCGTGCCAGTAGGCGAGGGCCGAGCCAGCCGTGGAGGCCGAGAAGTGCGGCTGGAGCGGGAGCAGGACCACCTTAGTCACGCCGTCCTCGGCCATCCGCTGGCGGGCCGTCGCCATCGAGGGCTCGCCGTGGCGCATGGCGACGTACGTCCGGAAGCGCGCGCCCGAGGACGCGCCGAACCGGTCGTTGAGGTGGCGCTGGAGCGCCCCGGCCTGCTCCGAGACGTGGCGCCGGAGCGGGCTGCACCCGCCGATCATCTCGAACGAGCGCTGGAGGTCGCGGCCGAGGCGCTTCGCCAGCCAGCGGGCCACGCGCGGCCGGAGCTGGCGCGGCACCCGGAGGTCGACCTCGACCGGATCCAGCAGGCGGCTTTCCAGGAACGGCACCACCTCCGCCGGCCGGAGCGGGCCGCCCAGCTCCATCATCACGACGCCGACGACATCCCCATCGACCACGCGGACGGCCCGGTGCGGCGGCATCTTGCCCGTGAGGGCAGCGCGGTCCGGGGTCGTCGTGCGGAGGTAGTCGAGGGGGGACATTCAGCGTGGGGGGCGGAGCCGAACCCCCGGAGCGTCTCCGGGGCGCACGGATCTAATAAACCCCGTCTCACGCGGTCTCATGTCGCGTCTTGTTGAAGAGTCGCACACGTGCAGACGGATTGACACCGGCTCCACACCGCCGCAGCGCGGCAGAAAGCGCTGCCGCCGGTCATCTGAGGCGATCCGGGGCGGATTCGAGAGCGACGAGGCGAGCAGGTCTACGGAGGCGTTCCGATCGGGTCCCCGCCCTCACACACCGAACCAGCTCCCGGAGTGCTCTCAGATGTCGGCCTAAATCGTCATGACGACGGCCGCCAGCTCGGCCTTGAAGGCCGGGTCGGTCAGCTCTCGCCAGACCTTCGTGACGGCAGCCAGAGCCTCCTCTGCGTCCGCGTTCGCGGCCCCGAGGCGGGCGGCCACGGCGTGCTGGCGGACCTCGCCGAGGGCCCGCTCGGCCGCATCGAGCGCGGCCTCGACCTCTTCGGTCTTCCCCGCGGCGTCGCCGAGGATCCCGAGCGTAAAGCGGAGCCCGCTGATGGCGACGGCGAGATGCGCCGCGAGGTCCGGCGTCGGCCGCTCGACGTCGTCCTCGACGGAGCGAACGGCCTCGAAGCGGCACCAGAGGGTGGAGCCGGCGATGTGGCGGAGACGCGTCGGCATCGGGGCGTCGCCGGGCTCGCCCACGAAGTCGTCGGCGGGGACGGCGTCGTCCGGGCGGAGGAGGCCAGCGGCCTGCTGCGCGTCGAGAAGGTCGAGGAGCCGGCCGGCGCGGG
>CAYPVZ010000681.1:0-2011 GCA_964414235.1 uncultured Rhodothermales bacterium
CCGTCTGCGCGTTCCACGACGACCAGCCGTTGAGGGGGTCGTAGACGTAGGCCGTCGGGTCGACGTTCGTCGTCGCGGCGTCGCCCCAGGCGGCCTCCCAGTCGAGGTCGTCGCGGAGGGGGTTGCCGAGCAGGTTGAGGCCGTCGGCGGCGTTGCCGGTGACGGTGTAGCTCAGCGGGGCGTCGCCCGAGGCGGACCAGGTGAACGGCAGCGTGGGCGCGGCGCCGGTCAGCGGGAGGGTCTTCGGGAAGCCGTCGCCGGTGCCGTCGAAGTCGTCGTCGTCGAAGAGGTAGACGGCAGCACCGACGCCGGGCGCCAGCGTGGTCGGGTCGGCGGCAGGCTCGGCGTAGCCGGCCTCGGCGTCGCCCTCGGCAGCCTCGGTGTAGAGGTAGACGTTGGAGACGCGGTCGCCGACGTTGTCCGCAGCGCAGGCAGCCCCGTCGTAGTCGGCGCCGGGGAAGCACTGGGTGCGGACGGGGTCGAGGAAGGAGCCGACGGTCTCGGCGTCGCCGGCGGCGGCGAGCAGGTAGTAGCCCTGACCATCGCCGACGACCACAGGCGTGAACGCCGGCGTGAACGCCGAGACACGGCCGCTGTTGAACTCGGCGACGAGGACGGTGCCGTCGGCCAGCTGCGTGACGCCGGCCGGGGAGGAGAGCCCGGTGGCGAAGTCGGTTCGGTTGGCATCGCCGCCGGAGGCCGGGTAGGCCGAGACGCGGTTGCCGCCGTTCTCAGCGACGAGGACGGTGCCGTCGGCCAGCTGCGTGATGCCGAACGGGAAGGAGAGGCCGGTGGCGAAGTCGGTTCGGTTGGCATTCCCACCGGAGGCCGGGTAGGCCGAGACGCGGCCGTTGTCGGCCTCGGTGACGAGGACGGTGCCATCGGCCAGCTGCGTGACGTCGGTCGGGGCGTTGAGCCCGGTGGCGAAGTCGGTTCGGTTGGCATCGCCGCCGGAGACCGGGTAGGCCGAGACGCGGTTGCCGCCGTTCTCGACGACGAGGACGGTGCCGTCGGTCAGCTGCGTGATGCCGGATGGGATGGAGAGGCCGGTGGCGAAGTCGGTTCGGTTGGCATCGCCGCCGGAGGCCGGGTAGGCCGAGACGCGGTTGCCGATGTTCTCGGAGACGAGGACGGTGCCGTCGGCCAGCTGCGTGACGCCGAACGGGCCGGAGAACCCGGTGGCGAAGTCAGAGCGGGTGTAGGTCTGGGCGCTGACGATGGGGCCGCAGAGGAGGGCCGCCAGGACGGCGAACGCGAGGCGAGGACGGGGCATCAAGAGAGGGCCGTTATGAAGGCCATAAGATCGGCCGCCCGCCTCTCGGAGTAAGGGCTCCTTCCAAAAGACATGAGGGACCAGCAGGTGGCGAGGCTCCATCCCTGGCCCCTCACCGTCCGCCCCCCTGCCCGCCTCGGGGCCGAGGCGGGGGGAGCCACACGCGGCGAGGGGCGCCCCGGCTCGGCGGCCCTCTCGGCCGCGCGGAAGCCCTACGACGGCGGGCCGACGCGCTGCGCCCAGGCGACGGCCAGCCAGAGGTCGCCCTCGCGCCCGAACGCGAGCCGCCAGTCGCCGGCCCCGCTGGCAGCCGTCGCGCGCCCGCGCTCCGGGGGCGCCCCGTCTGCGTCGAGTACGAGATGGACGGACTGGCCGCCGGCCCGGAAGCCCGTCCGCTGCGCCTTGAGGACGGCCTCCTTCAGGACCCAGAGAAGCGTCTGCGCGTCGTCCGTGGGCCCGCCGAGGGCGTCGAGGAGGGGGTGCTCTTCGGGCCGGAGGATGCGCCGCCAGAGATCCGGTCGGCGCGGCGCGACCCGTTCGAGGTCGACCCCGACCGGGCCGCTGGTGACCGCTGGGAGCGCGGCGACGTCGCCGCCCCGGCCGGTGTGGGCGATGGAGACGTGGGCGTCGGGCAGCGTCGGCGCCCCGTCGGCGGCGGCGCCGGGGGCGCGGGCGGCCGGGGCACAGCCGCGCGCGGCGGCCGCCCGCGGGCGCGCCGCGAGGCGGGCAAGGGCGCAC
>CAYPVZ010000682.1:0-2005 GCA_964414235.1 uncultured Rhodothermales bacterium
TCATAGGGCCGCGCCATGATCGCCGAGTGCACCGACTCGACGATCGACTCGTCGGGGTTGCGCGCCGCCAGGGCCGCCGTGAACCACTGCAATCCTGCGTAGTCGGCGAACAGCAGGTCGTGCTTGGACGCGAAGTGCCGATAGAACGTCCGCAGCGATACGCCGGCGTCGGCCGCGATCTGATCGGCCGACGTGTCCTCGACGCCCTGGGCGAGGAATCGCACCACCGCCGCCTGCCGCAGCGCCTCGCGGGTGCGCTCACTTCGTGCCGTTTGGGCGGGCCGGACCATGGGGAGAAAATACCGTACGAAGTTCTGTCATTATTGACAAAACTTCGCAGGCTGATCGAGTCTCCTGCTCATGGTTTCGCTGATCGTCCACCTCGTCCTCGGCTTCGCGACAATGGCCGCCATCGTGAAGACGAATCCGACGATATTCGCGCGCTACTCGTCCGGGCCGTCGGTTTCCAAGCTCGAACTCTTCTACTGGGTCGCCGGCATCGCGTCCGTCGCCCTCGGTTACTACTTCAACAACCAGTACGTGGCCGAGTACGCGCCGCACGGCGGCATGCACAACTTCATCTGGGGGCCCGGAAGCTGGTCGGAGTTCATCACGCTGGGATATGCCAATCCCGCCGCGAGTTCGGCCAGCCAGGACTACACGATCATGAGCGTGCTGCTGTTCCCCGTCTGGTCCATCGTCGACGGACGCCGACGCGGGATCAAACACGCCTGGCTGTTCTGTGGGTTCATCCTTTTCGCCAGCTCGGCGTTCGCGTGGGCGGCCTACCTGGCGACGATCGAGCGCCAGCACCGGCACCAGCAGCTGGGGGCGCCCATGCAATCCGCGGCCTGACTCGCTGGCGGCGGCCTACAGTTTCACGCATGATCTCTGACGATCTGCGTGACCGCCGCCTCGCGGTGATCCGAGAACACATGGACACCGAGGTGACCAAGGAGTTCGACCGGACCCTCGCCACGTTCAAGAATGATTCGGGGGGCCGTCCGCACTACGAGATCATGGCCACCGGCCAGGTCTTCGACGGCGACGACGAAGTAATGGGGTACTACCGGACCACTCGAACCGCCTTCCCGGACCAGCGGCATGACAACGTCGTATGCCACGTCGCCGACGATGCCGTCATTGTCGAATTCGATCTGCTGGGAACCAATCTCGGTGAGTTCTACGGTCTACCGCCGACAGGTAAGGCGTTCAAGGTGCCGATCATCGCGGTGTTCTATTTCGACGACGATCGCGTCGTCAACGAACGCATCTACTTCGATTCGGCCAGCCTGGTCACGCAGATCGGCCGGAGCGAACTGCTCGCCCTGGTCGGAACGGGAGAGCTGTGAAGGTCCACCACCTCAACTGCGGGACGATGAATCCGTATGGCACGCCCAAGATCGTCTGCCATGTCCTGCTCGTTGAGACCGACAACGGCCTGGTCCTCGTCGACACGGGGTTCGGCTCACACGACTGTGCGGATCACAGCCGGGTCGGATTCACCCGCCACATTTTCAACCCGACCTTCGATCACGACGAAACCGCGCTGAGGCAGGTGGAACAACTCGGATTCACCCGCGCCGACGTCCGCCACATCGTGGTCACGCATTTCGACATGGACCACATCGGCGGTATCTCCGACTTTCCGCACGCGCAGATCCACGTCACCGCCGCCGAAGTCCTCGGCGCTGTGCGCGAACCGACGTTTCGGGAGAAGACCCGCTTCCGCGCCGCGCAATGGGCACATGGACCCAAGCTCGTCGAACACGACCCCACCGGGGAGAAATGGCGGGGCTTCGCCGCCGCGAAGGAACTCGATGACATCGCGCCGGGAATCGTGCTCGTGGCGCTGCCCGGCCACACCCGGGGACATGCGTGTGTCGCCGTCGACGCCGGACACCGCTGGGTGCTGCACTGCGGGGACGCCTACTACCATTCGGGCACCCTGGACGGCCGATCGCAGGTCCCGCGCCCGATGAAGGTCATCGAGCCGCTGCTGGCG
>CAYPVZ010000683.1:0-2004 GCA_964414235.1 uncultured Rhodothermales bacterium
GGACGAGGTCGTGAGCGTCGCTGCGCTGCCCGTGGACCGGCGCCACAACGCGAAGGTGGACGCCGCTCGACTTCGGGGAATGCTCCGGGCACGATAGCGCGGTCGGGGGCGTATTCCTCCGGAGCCCTCCCATCCCCATGCTCGGCCCGTTCCTGACCCGCCTCCGCGCCCGCCGGCACGTCCGCCGCCTCGGCGCGCTCACGTCCGCCGCGGCCCGCCAGCGCGCCGCCCGCGGCGCCGCTCTCCTCGACGACCGCGACCCCGGCTGGGCCGACCGCATCGACGAGCGCTCGCTCGCGCTGGCGGATGGCGGGGCCTGCGTGCTCGGCCAGCTCTGGGGCGAGTATCGCCGGGGCCTCGGCCGCGCCCGCGTCCTCGACCTGTCGAGCGCGCCGACCCGGTTCGTCTCGCCCGTGGACCTCGGCTTCCAGGCGGTTTCCGACCTTGGAGGAGCAGCGGAAGACCTCGACTACACCCTCCTCACGCGGGCGTGGCGCGACGAGGTGCGCGACCGCCAGTCGGGCGGGCAGGCGCATGCGGGGCCGGGCGCGTCGTGGCCGGCGGTGCGCGCCTAGCGGGGACGGGCTGGGCGGGCGTCTCCCGTTCAGCGAGCGCGCGCTCCCATGCGATGGGGGGCGCCTCGGGTCGGGTGGCGATGCTCTCGGACCGGGTGGTGCTCGTCTCGGATTCGGTGGCGAGCGTCTCCGGTCCAGTGGCGATGGTCTTCGGTCCAGTGGCGAGCGTCTCCGGCTCGGTGGGGATTGTCTTTGGTTCGGTGGCGAGCGTCTTCGGCTCGGTGGCGGTCGTCTTCGGTTCGGTGGCGGTGGTCTTCGGCTCGGTGGCGGTCGTCTTCGGCTCGGTGGCAGGCATCTCCGGCTCGGTGGCGGTCGTCTTCGATAATGTGGCAGGCCCTTCACAATGGGGCGTGGTGAGACCGCGCAGGGCGTCCGGAGCCGTTCCGACTGTTCGGTTTCGCCGGCGCCCAGGTGGCCGGAGCGCCGGGCGGCTTCGCCGTCGCCGCGTGCGTGATGGCGGGCCACCCGGAGAGCGCCCCGGGTCAGGTCCGGGCGGTCTCGCGCGGGGGCGGGGTGGGGGCGAGCGGCTCGGCGCAGCGCCGGCAGAAGCGGGCGTCGGGGGCGTGGCCCTCGACGCCACACGCCGGGCAGACGACGTCGGCGTCGCGCTGGCGGTTGAGCTCGACGGTCACGATGCCGGTCGGGACGGCGATGATGCCGTAGCCGAGGATCATGAGGACGAGCGCGAGGGACTGGCCGAGCGGCGTCGCGGGTGAGATGTCGCCGTAGCCGACGGTCGTGATGGTGACCACGGCCCAGTAGACGCTGCGCGGGATGGAGTCGAAGCCGTTCGCGCCGCCCTCGATGAGGTACATCATCGAGCCCATGATGGTGACGAGCGTGAGGACGACCAGGATGAAGACGAGGATCTTGCGCCGGCTGGCGGCGAGGGCGCGGCTGAGCGTGTTGGCCTCGTCGAGGTAGTTGGCCAGCTTGAGCACCCGGAAGATCCGGAGCACGCGGAGGATGCGGACCGAGAGGAGCACCTGCGCGCCGGGCACCAGCAGGCTGATGTAGGTCGGCAGGATCGAGAGCAGGTCGACGACGCCGAAGAAGCTGCGGGCGTAGCGGAGGGGCCGGCGGACGATCCACAGCCGCAGCAGGTACTCGGCGGTGAACAGGGTGGTGAAGAACCACTCGGCGACCGCGAACGCCTCCTCGCGGCCGGTCCGGACCGTGGCCACGCTGTCGAGCATGACGACGGCCACGCTGGCCAGGATGGCGACGATGAGGACGACGTCGAACGTCCGCCCGGGCCGGGTGTCGGCGTGGAAGACGACCTCGAAGAGGCGTCGGCGGAGGGGGCCGGGGGCGGGCTGGAGGGCGTCGGTCATGCGCCCGCAAGCTAGCGGCGGCGCGCGGCGTCCCTCAGGACGGCCTCGACGCGCTCGGCGACGGCGTCGAGGTCGAAGGCGGCCTCGGCGTAGGC
>CAYPVZ010000684.1:0-2003 GCA_964414235.1 uncultured Rhodothermales bacterium
GACCGGACGAGGGCCCGGTTGAAGAGGGCCCCGAGCGCGCCGCACAGGAGCCCGACGAGCGCGAACGCCGCCAGCAGCGCCACCGGCGGGATCGGGTAGCTGTCGACCTCGAAGACCGGAAACGGACCCGAGACCGACTGCGAGATGGCCGTCGCCACGGCCGCGGCGATGAACGTGGCGCCGAAGATGAGCGGCCGGAAGTCGCGCTGGACCTCTTCGAGCACGAAGATGAGACCGGCCAGCGGCGCGTTGAACGCGGCCGCCAGCCCGGCGCCGGCGCCCGCCGCCACGAGCGTGAGCCGGTCGCGCGGCCCGCGCCCGATCCGGTCCGCCGCGAGCGCCCCGACGGCGCTGCCCAGTTGGACGCTCGGCCCCTCACGGCCCAGTGCGAGCCCGCTCCCCAGCGCCAGCAGACCGCCGACGAACTTGACCGGGATCAGCCGCCCCGGCCGCATCTCGCGGAGCCGGTGGAGCACGCCCTCGACGTGGGGGATGCCGCTGCCCGCCGCCTCGGGCGCGTACTGGCGGACGAGCCAGACCGACGCCGCGGCCCCGGCCGCTCCGAACCCGACCGGGAACGCCCAGCCGACGTGGGGAAAGATGTGGGCCCAGTCGATGAGCGCGTTGCGCGCCCCGTGCGCCGCCGCCAGCGCGATCCGGAACCCGACGGCCACGGCACCCGCCGCGATGCCGACCAGGATGGCCCTGGGAAACAGCTTCTTCCGCTCCTGCCGGATGTGGAGGTACTGGTCGATCTCGGACAGCGACGCCTCACCGTCACGGGGCGGTCCGTCGGCGGCGTCGGCAGGGACGGTCCGAGAGCGCATGGGCAGCCGGGAAAGGAGCGGTGCGGGGGGGGAGGCGGTACAAGTTCTACAGGCCATCGATCCCGAAGAGACAGGCCGGCGCGGGATTCGTCGGCTATCAACGTCGGTGGGGCGGATCGACGCGCGCCATCCGGTCGGTGTAGACTCAGTCCATGTCGTTTCGCTGGATCGCTCCCGTTCTCGTCCTCCTATCCGTCGGCGGGTGCCGCCAGTCGGAGGTGGGGCTCGACGAGGCGCCGGCTGCGCCCATGGTGCCGGTCGGTCTCGACGTGCCGTCCGAGATGGTCTACGTCCCCGGCGGCACGACGACGGTCGGTGTTCGCCCGGGCGAGGGGGGGATGGACTGGGAGCGGCCGGCCTTCGACGCCGAGGTCGCGCCTTTCCTGCTCGACCGCTCGCCGGTCACGGTCGCTCGCTTCCGCGCCTTCGTGGAGGCCACGAGCTACGAGACGCAGGCGGAGGCCTTCGGCGATGGCGCCGTCATGGACCCGGCGACGGGCCAGTGGCACCTCGTGCCCGGGGCCGACTGGCGGCGTCCGCGCGGCCTCGCCGGCTCCGAGGCGCCCGACGATCACCCCATCACGCAGGTCTCCTGGGGCGACGCCGCAACGTTCTGTGCCTGGGATGGTGCCGAGGTCGGCGCGCCGAAGCGGCTTCCCACCGAGGTCGAGTGGGAGCACGCCGCGCGCGGGGCCACCAACGACCGGAGCCGCTACGCCTGGGGCGACCGGCTCGACGAGGGCGGGCGCCTCCGCGCCAACACATGGACCGGCAGCTTCCCCGGCGGCGACGACGGATCGGACGGCTACCGCGACGGAACGAACCCGGTCGGCGCCTTCGGCTCGACGGCGCTGGGGCTGACCGACCTCGGCGGCAACGTGTGGGAGTGGACCGCCTCGTGGTTTCGCCCGTACCCGCTGGCGGGCGACGGCGGCACCGGGCCGGGCGCGCCGGCCGGGGCGACGGTCGAGCCGGAGCGGACCCAGCGCGGCGGCTCATTCCTGTGCCACCCGTCCTACTGCCACGGCTTCCGCGTCAGCGCGCGGAGCCACGCGACGCCGGAATCGTCGTTTGCCCACGTCGGCTTCCGTTGCGCGCGGAGCCTGCCGTACGCGACCGCCGGGCTGGCGACGGCCGCCGCCAGCCCGGCGGATTCGGCTCAGCGCACGACGAGGA
>CAYPVZ010000685.1:0-344 GCA_964414235.1 uncultured Rhodothermales bacterium
AGCGCGAGGGGCCCGCGGCCTCAGCCGCCGCGACCGGAGCGCACGACGAACCCGAGCCGCTCCATCAGCTCCGGCCGGTCCGCGAACGCCACGGACGCCACGTCGCGGTAGTCCGCGATCCATTTTTCCAGGTCCCCGATCTCGCCGCCGCGCGTGTCGGTGGCGTCCTCCGACTCGCCTTTTTCCTTGGACCGGTCCTGGCGCGTCCTGGTGATCTCGGCGACCGCCGCCCGGCCGTCTTCGAGGCCGGCGGCGTCCAGCCCGACCGCTGCCAGCTTCGTCTGGATGGGCCGGCTGTCGAGGGCGCGGGCGTAGAAGTGGCCCGCCTGGTCGGCGAACCCGAC
>CAYPVZ010000685.1:354-2002 GCA_964414235.1 uncultured Rhodothermales bacterium
CGACCTGGGTGGCCTTGCGGGCCTCGTCGAGCCGAAGTTCGCTCCGGAGGCCGGGCTCCTCGCGGAGCGCCGTCCGCGCCAGCTTGACGTGGGCCGAGTGGAGCTTCTTGGCCGCCTTCAGCGCGGCACGGACCTCGACAGTGGCGCCCTTCGCCTCGCCGCGCTCGGTGTAGGCCTTGGTGTGCGCCTTCTGGGCGGCCTCCAGGACGGCCTGGCCCTCGGCCAGCTTGTCGGGCCCGTAGCCCTTGGGGGCGAGCAGCTCCTGGAGGTCGGCGGCGGCGCCGTTGGTGATCGCTTTCCCGGCGACGTCGAGCTGCTCGGGGATGGAGAGGCGAGTGAACGCAGGCATGGGAGGAGGGGTTGGTGGCACATGCGCGGCGCCGTCCATGCATCCGGCCGCACTCCTGTTAGACCCAGGATCTCTCCAGACCTACCCTCGGGCCTCAAAAAAATTTTCGGCGGCGCTCTCCCCTCGCCGTCAGAGGCGGCCCCTTCCCGCTCCACCCCTCCCCCCTCCGCTCCGAGGCGGGCCGGGTCGCGTCGAGGGCCTCCCAGGAGTCGGGCAGGGCCTACCAGGTCGCGCAGCGACCCTGCACAGCGACGTTCGAGGCCTACCCAGCCACGTCGAAACCCTACCCAGAGGCATTCGAGGCCTCCCCCGTGACGCAAGGACCCTACCCAGCGGCAATCGATCGATCGTTTGCCTCTGGGTAGGCCTCGGTTGCCCCCAGGTAGGGTCCAAATGCTTCTGGGTAGGCCTCGGTTGCTCCCAGGTAGGGTCCGAATGCCTCTGGGTAGGCTTTCGGCACCGCGGCGGCGGGGCCGGGGCTACCGGGGAAGGGGCGCATCGCTGGCGGTGATGAGCAGGTGCTCGTACCTCACCCTCCGTCCGTATCAAGGAGGACAACCGGTAGGTCGGCGACGCCCGCCTCTGCGGCGCGGAGCGATGGCAGCAGGAGCGGGGGTCCGCTCCGGAGCCGCCAGACGCCGCGCTAGGCCCCGGGGGCTGCCGGCTCCCACAGCTCGAAGCGGTTGCCCTCCGGGTCCGTCGCCCACCCGAAGCGGCCGTAGCCGTAGTCCTCGACGCGGTCCTCGACGGTCGCGCCGGCCGCGCGGAGCTGGTCGAGCATCCGGTCGAGGTTCTCGACGCGGTAGTTGACCATGAAGGGGGCCTCGCTGGGCGCGAAGTAGGTCGTGTCCTCGGGGAAGAGGGACCAGACGGTCAGCTCCGGGGCGGCTGCCTCGTCGTCCCCGCCGGACGAGAACGTCCCGTTCGTCTGGCCCTCGCCGATGGGCAGGCCGAGGTGGTCGCGGTACCACGCGGCGAGCGCCTTCGGGTCGCGTGCTTTGAAAAAGAGGCCGCCGATGCCGGTGACGCGTTCCATGGGGTCAGGGTGACAACTGAGGTCCCAGGTTCCGCTTCCGCAGCGACCGCGGCGTGTCACGCCCGCTGAACTGGAGCAGGCGCCCAAACGCGGCCCTCCGCCCGGCGGCCTAGAGGCTATTCCAGGCACGATAGCCGCGCTCCTCCCGCATCCCGGGGCGGCCCTGCCTCCTTCGGCGACCTCACCATCCCCGCCTCGGTGCCGAGGCGGCTACCAGTCGTTCTCCTCCTTCACCACGCCCGTCTCGACGGGCCCCCGGTACT
>CAYPVZ010000686.1:0-2002 GCA_964414235.1 uncultured Rhodothermales bacterium
TGTTGTTGTTGAGGCCGAGACGCTGCAGTCGTGTCAGTAGCGCGAAGCTCCGCGCCAGCGCGTCGGCGAGGGTGAGCGGCTCGGAGCGGATCGTGACGGTCCGTGCGAGGTCGTCGGGCGTGAGCGCCGCCAGCGAGGCCTCCGTGAGGTCCCACGCATCGGCCCAGGCGGCCATGAGCGCCTCGCGCGTGTCAGCGTCGGTCAGCACGAACTCCTGGTCGCGGTGGCGGTCCGGCTTCTCGCCGTCGGTCGTCAGGACGTCGCGCCAGCGCGAGCGGAGGTTGCCGGCGACGTGCTTGACGACGACGGCGGCGGGGTCCTGCGGGCCGAGCCACGCGAAGAACGCCGCGTCGTCCATCTGGGCGAGGGCGCGCTCGGCGAGCGTGCGGTAGCCGAGGAACCGGGTGCGGAGCACGTCCAGCGTGAGAGCGGCGGGGTCCATGGGAGCGGGAGGAATCGGTGCGAGTCGGCGGGCGCGTCTGCCCCGCTGGCGGCGCGCGCCGCCAGCCGTCGGCCCCTACGACGCGAGGTCCTGCGGGGTGCCCTAGGGCACCGGAATCGGCAGCGTCAGCGCCCGCTCGCCGATGCTGGCGACGAGGACGAGCCGCGTGAAGTCGCTCGTGGCCTCGGGCAGGTAGAACACGACGATGCCGCGCCGCGCCGTGCCCGGCTCGGCCTTCCCCCCGGACGGGCTCGTGCTCTCGGCCACCGACGGCGTGTACCGCCGCCCGCGGTCGTCGACGACGTAGGCCTGCCGCGCGAAGCTCTCCCACGGCGCCCAGTTGCCCGTGTAGTCGACGCTCCGGACGGTCACCGAGAGCTGCACGCGCGTCCGTCCCGCCGGGTATGCGAGGGCCACGCCCGTCACGCCGACCTCGAACGTGCTCCCGCCGCTCTGCCCGGTCCGCCGGACCTCGGTCGCGAAGAACCGCGACTCGCCGGGGCCGGAGCCGCGCGCCGTCGAGTCGGGCGCGGGCGCGACGGTCTCCGTCTCGACCGTGACGGTGTAGGGGCCGCCTGCCAGCGTCGCCTCCTCGCCGCCCGAGGTCACCTCCAGGAAGTACTGGCCGGCCGAGAGCTCGCGCTCGTGACGCGCCGTCGCCGCCTCGCGCGGGTTCGCCTCGCTCGCCACGTCGTCGCGCCGGCGGCCGTCGATCCGCCACAGCCGGAAGGCCGGCGCGAAGGCGTCGGACTGGACGGAGATCACCGCGCGGGCGTCGGTCGCGACGCGGAACCGGTACGTGTCGAGGAGCCGGCCGTCGACCGCCCAGCTCTCGTCGCCGAGCGCCCCGCTCGTGCCGCGCTCGCCAGGCGCCAGCTCGCGGATGGGGACGCTCCGGACGTCGAGCGCGAACGGCCCCGAGGCCGCCCGCTCCTCCGACGTCACGAGCAGCCGGTACGCCGAGTCCCAGCCGGGCAGGAACCGGACGATGGCGCCCCGGAGGCTGTCGCCGGCCACCCGCTCGGTCGCGCCGAGGATCTCGCCGTTGGGCCCGAGCAGGTGGACGCGCGGCGTGAACGCGCCCGAGACGACGCGCACCACGACGGGCAGGTCCGAGCCGGCGCCGATGCCGTAGACCCGCTCGTGGCGCCCGGCCCGGAGCGTCCCGGCCCCGAGCGTGTCGAGGAGGGCCTCGCCGTCGACGCTTACCGAGTCGAGCGGGGCGGCCGGGAGAACCGCCAGCTCGTAGGCGCCGCCGGCTCGGGGCTCGCGCGAGGTCACGACGATCTCGAACCGCCCCGGCCCGTGGAGCCCGTCGATCTCGGCGCGCGACCGCGTGCGGAGGAGGTTCGAGGCCGCCACCGTCACGCCGTCGGGGCGGCGGACGGCGAGGTCGGGCGCGAACTCGTCGGCGGTGACGAGGATCGAGAAGGCCGTGCTGTCGGCCTCGTAGGCGTAGTAGTCCGCGTAGCGGTCGTCGGCGCGCTCGGCGTCGCCGGGCTCCAGGCGCGCCGAGACGGGGTCCGCCGCGAGCGTGTCGGGCAGCTGGCGGCGCATGGC
>CAYPVZ010000687.1:0-2000 GCA_964414235.1 uncultured Rhodothermales bacterium
CGGCGGGCGCGGTCATGCGGAGCGCCGCCAGGGCGAGGAGCGCGCCCAGCGTCGGCAGGCCGAGCGGGTTGAGCACGGGCAGCGTCGGCAGCGGCGCAGCCGTCCCGGGGCTCCCCCACGAAGCCACGACCCATACGGACGAGGCCGCCGCCAGCCCGACCGTCGTCGCCCACCGCACCCGCGCCGACGCGGCGGCGGCGGGCAGCCGAACCGACACGGCCAGCGCCGTCACCAGTACCCCGCCGACCACCCCGAGCGCCCACGTCGAGCCCAGCTGGCGGTCGACGCCCCAGTGCAGCATCCACCCGACCACGGCCGGCGCCAGCCACACGGCGCCGACGAACGCGACGCGGCGCAGCGGGTGCGCCCGCTCGGCGCGGAGCGACGCGGCGGCGACGACCGCACCGGCCAGCCAGCCGGCCCACCGCCACGCCGCCAGCGGCGCCGACTCGGTCGCCACGGAAGCGACCCACAGGATCCACGCGACCGGGACCAGGCCGAACGATGCCAGCGCCAGCCCTCGCCACCGGAGCGCGCGGCCGAGGCCGAGGAACAGCGCGCCCGAACCCGCCGCGGCGCCGAGCAGGCCGGCCAGAACGTGGCGCTCGTCGGCGAGGTCGAGGACGTGGACCGTCGCCGTCATCGTCCACCAGAGGAGCGCGAAGCCGAGGAGCAGCCGCCCGGCCGCGCGCTCCCACGCCGCCAGCGCCACGCCCGGCTGGCGGTCCCCGTCGGCGGCCCCGCGCAGCACGTAGGCCGAGAGCCCGAGCGCGACGGCCACGATCCACCCCGTCAGCGAGTCGGTCGTGAACGTGTCGAACCAGTTCAGCACCCCCTCCGCGAACAGGACCGACGCCGCGACCGCCTGGAGCACCAGCCCGCCGACGCGCATCCACCGCTTGCCCTGCCGCGCGCCGACCCACACGAGCCCGGCCCCCTCCAGCACCCACATCGCCCCGAACACGACGCGCTGGAAGGCCAGCGGAAGCGCCAGCGTTCCGAACGCGAGGCCGACGGCCAGGAACGCGTCGGCCAGCAGGCGGACGTCGCCGCGGCGCCGGAGGAGACCGGCGCCGACGAGGTAGACGGCTGCCAGCGCGGCCGCGCTCCACGCCCGCCCGTAGGGCACGACGCCCTCGACGATCCCGGCCTGCAGCACGAACGTCGCCGCCGGCAGCCCGAACACGAGCGCGCCGTCGACCGCCAGCGCCCGCTCGGGCGACGCGTGCTGCACCGACCGCAGCGCAAAGCGGACCGCGAGGGCGAGGTAGACCGCGAAGTTGAGAATCACGAACGGCTGGACCGTCGCGTACAGCGCCGGCTCGTAGGCCAGCCCACCCCAGAGCCCGCCCGTCACGAACGTCGAGACGAAGCCGACGACGGCGACCGAGCGCCAGCCCTTGGCCCAGGCCACCCCGAGCACGCCCAGGTTCAGGAGCGCGTAGTAGCTCAGCAGCAGAACGTGGTTGCCCTCCGGCGTGCCGGCGAGCACCGGCGCCGCGAATCCGCCCGCCACGCCGAGCACCGCCAGCCCGGGCGCGTCCTGGGCGAACGCCAGCCCGCCGCACGCGAGGGCCACGACCGCCATCAGGACGATGGCCACGAGCGACGGGATGAGGCCGTAGAGCGCGTACGCCGCGTAGACGGTCAGGTAGAGGACGGCCACGCCGCCGCCCTGGAGCGCCAGCCCGAAGCCGGGCGTCCCCCGCCGCAGCCGCCAGCCGAGGGCGACGAGCGCAGCCCCGACCGCTGCGACGAGGCCGAGTTGCAGCCCCGTGGAGGCGTAGTACCGGACCGCGAGCCCGAGGCCCACGAACAGCACCAGCAGCGCCACGCGCACGACGGGGTTGCCGCCGGTCGCGAACGCCCACGCCCGCTGGAGCGGCTCCGGCAGGGCGTCGAGCGACAGCGCCGGCCGGACCCGCCGCGCGGGCGGACGCCGACCGCCAGCCGGGCGCTCGGATCGAGGCCGACTGGCCTCCGGGACGGCGCGGGTGGGT
>CAYPVZ010000688.1:0-1997 GCA_964414235.1 uncultured Rhodothermales bacterium
CATCGACCCCAACGGCTCCACGCTGCTGCGCCTGAACGCGCTGCTCGGCATCGGCACGATCCTGGTGACCTACCCCTTCGACCGGCCGACGGCGACGCCCTTCCACGGCCCGGCGGCCGGGATGCGGGCCTTCGGCTCGCGCCGCAGCGGCGGCACGCGCGCCCACGCCGGCGTGGACCTCTACTTCCCCGACTTCACGCCCGTCCTGTCGGTCGCCGACGGGACCGTGGTTCGCGGGCCGTACCCGTTCTACCTCAAGACGTACGCCGTCGAGGTGGACCACGGGGCGTTCGTGGCGCGCTACGGCGAGCTGGCGCCGGAGGACGTCCCGCTCGTCCGCGAGGGCCAGCGCGTCGAGCGCGGGCAGCCGGTGGGGCGCGTCGGGATCCTGCTGGAAGGGAGCAAGCGGCTCAACGTGCCGTCGATGATGCTCCACCTCGAGATGTACGACAAGACCGAGCGGGGCGACCTGACGCGGGCGAGCGGGACCTCCGGGCGGCACACGAACGGCGTCCCCTTCCTGCGCCGCAAGGACCTCGTGGACCCGACGGGCTTCCTGGTGCGGGCGCCGCTGCCGTAGCCCGGTCCGCCCCCGGCTGGCGGCGCGCGTCGCCCGCGGGAGCGCGCGGCGCCCGCGTGCGTACGACCCGCCCCTTCCCCCGGCTCCATGGGTCTGTTTTCGTCTGCGCCCGCCACGCACTTCCCCGTCGTCAAGGGCCGTCGGCTCGACGGCACCAAGGTCCGCTTCCCGCACGACCTCCCCGCCGACGCGACGCTGCTGATCGTCTCGTTCCTCGACGACCTCGACCCGCTGGCGGACCAGTGGGCGCGGCTCGGCGAGCGGCTGGTGGGCCCGCACGACGGCCGGTTCGCGGTGCTGGAGCTGCCCGTGGTGAGCGCCAAGCTCAAGCTGCTCGGCGACCTCGCCACGATGGGCGTGCGCGGGCAGGTCGAGACCGAGGAGGAGCGCGAGCGGACGGTGCCCATCTTCGTCGACGTGAAGCCGTTCCGGAAGACGCTCCAGCTGAAGGCGCGCGACGTCTACCCGATCCTGGTCGCGCGCGACGGCCGCATCGCGTGGCGCGGCGACGGCGACATCGACATGGACGAGGTGACCGAGCTGGAGGCGGCCATCGGCGAGGTGCTCGCGGCGCCCGTGCCGCCCCTCACCGCCCACCCGGACGTCGACGAGGACGACCTCGAGGACGACGCCGAGGCGGAGCCCTCCGACGCGCCCACGGCCGAGGCGACCGACGCCGAGGCCGAGGCGGACGAGGCCGCGGCCGTCCTCTTCGGCGACGCCGCGCTGGCAGAGGACGCCGACGTTGCGGACGTGTCCGACGAGGAGACCGCGGACGCGGACGACGACCGCCAGCCGGACGAGACCGAGCCGGCGGCCTGAGCCTCAGTACGCCCCCGAGCCCTTGAACACGACGCGGATGGTCCGCACGAGGATCACCGCGTCGAGCCAGGGCGACCAGTTGCGGACGTAGTACGGGTCCCACCGCTCCATGCCGAGGTTGCCGGCGGCGCTGCGGCCGGAGACCTGACAGAGCCCGGTGATGCCCGGCCGGACGCGCTCGCGGAGGCCGCGGACGCGCTCGGCCAGCTCCTCGTGGTGGTACGCCGGAAGCGGGCGCGGCCCGACGAGGCTCATCTCGCCCGTGAGCACGTTGAAAAGCTGGGGCAGCTCGTCGAGGCTCGTGCGGCGGAGCAGGCGGCCAGGCGCCGTCACGCGCGGGTCGCGCTCCAGCTTGAAGTGCGCCTCCCACTCGGCGCGGAGCGCGGGGTCGGCGTCGAGGGCGCGGGCGAGGACCGCGTCGGCGTCGGGGACCATGGTGCGGAGCTTCCAGGCCGTGAAGACCTGCCCGTCGCGGCCGATGCGGCGCTGGCCGTAGAAGGGTGTCGCGCGGTCGGCGGCCCACACCCAGGCGGCGAGGAGCGCGACGGCCGGGCCCCAGAACGGCGCCAGCAGGAGGACGGCGGCGAGGTCGACC
>CAYPVZ010000689.1:0-1995 GCA_964414235.1 uncultured Rhodothermales bacterium
CGGCGCCCGCCTGCGTGCCCGCCTCCCTGTCGCCTGGCGCCCCGATGAGGGCGAGAACCTCCGTTTCGGTCTCTACGAGGGCGATCTCGGAGCCAAAGAGGGAGAGCCCAATAGCACCGGTGGGGAGGAGCTTCTGGTCTTCGGTCACCTGCGCGTGCGCCACCGGGGCGAGCGCCAGCGCCAGGAGGACGAGCCGGAGCAGGGGGGGCCTCATCGCCATGCATTCCGTGGGCAAGAGAACGTAGGTCTTATTTCACCACATCACAAGGGATCAATCCTACCCCTCGAAGTATGAACCCCACACACCGCCGGCTCGTCGAGACCACGCTGACGCTGGCGACGGTGGGCCCGCTCCTGCTGCTGATGCGGTCGAACGTCCGCGTCGAGGCGCACACGCCGGCGCAGGTCGTGGCCGGGACGCTCTTCGGGCTGATCATTCCGCAACTCCAGCTGTGGTGGATCGTCTACCGCTGGCTCGACCTCGTCGGGTAGCCCTGCCTCGGGCCCGAGGCGGGCGGACCCGGCCGCTCAGAAGAACGACAGCAGCCACGGCAGCGGCGCCGTCGCACGGGCGAAGACGAGCACGAACGCGGCGCCGTAGGCCACCGCCAGCCGGGGGCGCTGCTCCAGCGGCGCCTGCGCCAGCCCGAGCGCGATGAGCAGCCAGCCGAAGCCCAGCACGGGCGCCAGCACGTACGTCGTGAACAGAAAAACGAGCAGCACCCCGTGCCGCGCTCGTCCCAGCAGCGAGCCCGTCGGCACGAGGTGGCAGACGGCCACGACGGCCTCGATGCCGAGCGTCCACGCCGTCATGAGGGCCGCCAGCCGGCCGACGCCCGGCGCGTCCGGCTCGGCGATCCAGACCGTCGGATCGGCGACGATCTCCAGGGCGCGCGCGATGACCCGCGTCCGCTGGCTGCCGTCGAGCGTGAGGTCGCTGACGGCGGCGCCGAGGCCGGCGAAGCGGGGGTCGAGCAGCAGGTAGCCGTGGAAGGCGTCGCCGCGGAGGTACTCGGGCGAGGCGGCCTTCCAGAGCACGGCGAACGCGAACGCGCCCCCCACGAGCAGGCGCGCGCTCGTCGCCAGCCCGGCCGGCGCGTCGGGGACGAGGCGCGACAGGCCGAGCGCGAGCAGCCAGTAGGCCAGCAGGAACTCGTGGTTGTCGATCTCCAGCACCGACGGCGCGACGCCCACCACGTAGACCGCCAGCACCCCGAGCCAGTAGCCCGCCGACCGGAGGAGCCGCCGGTCCACGATGGCCGCCACCGCGAGGGGCACGAGCGCGACCTGCAGCCCCCACGTCTTCTCCGTCGTCAGCAGGAGGACGGCCAGCGTCAGGCCGCCGACGAGGTCGATCCGCCGCCCGGCGGCGAGCAGCGGCGCGGCCCACGCGTGGAGTCGGCCCCGGGTCATGGCGCCCCGCAGTCGGCGTCGGCGCGGGCGACGGTCTCGGAGGCCACGACCTCCGGGACGATGCGAGACGAGTCCCGACCCGCGTCGAGTCCGATGTGCACGACGACGGCCCGCGCGGCATCCACCTCGTGGCCGAGGTCGCCGTCGGCCGCCGGCACGGCGACGCCCACGAGCGCCGAGCGCTGGCGGAGGGTGGGCGACCGATACACCCAGTCCCACGTCGGCGACGGCGCGGACGCCTCCTCCTCGGCATCCAGCGGGAGCAGGCGCCAGCCCGAGCACACGGCCTCGCGTGCGATCTCGCGGAGCGCGGCGCGGCGCGGCCACGCCCGGAGCGACTCCGACCCGCGGTCGTCCACCACCACGAACGCGCCGGCCTCGGTGAGGAGGTGGACGCGGAGCGTGCGCGCCCGGGGCTGGTCCAGGGTCGAGAACATGCCGAAGCCGCCCCCCTTCCATCGGGTCAGCCCGTGGCTGCGCACCTGGAGCACCTGATGGGCGGCGACCAGGAGCAGGAGCGAGACGGCGCCGTAGCGGCGCAGCGCTTCGATCACGGGGGCGCCTCCGTTGGGCGGGGGTCCT
>CAYPVZ010000690.1:0-1992 GCA_964414235.1 uncultured Rhodothermales bacterium
GCCATGCGCCTCGCCCTGGTCCTGCTCGCCCTCGCCGCCGCCGCGCTCGGCGTCGCCTGGATGGCGCGCGGGGCCTCCCGGCCGGGCTCCGCCGCGTGGCGCGCCGTCGAGCGCGACCTCGCCGCGCGCTTCCCGGACGTCCCCACCGTCTCGACCGCCGCGCTGGCGGCCCGCCTCGACGCGGGCGACGCCCCGCTGCTGCTGGATGCCCGCACCGACGCCGAGGTCGCCACGAGCCACCTCCCCGGCGCCCGGCACGTCGACCCGGACGCGGACGCCGCCGCGCTCGACTCCGCCCTCGCCGACGTCGACCGCCAGCGCGAGGTCGTGGTCTACTGCTCCGTCGGCGTCCGGTCGTCCATGGTGGCGCGGCGGCTCCGGGCGATCGGCTTCGCCCGCGTGGCCAACCTGGAGGGCTCCATCTTCCGGTGGGCCAACGAGGGGCGCCCGCTGGAGCGCGAGGGGCGGCCCGTCGAGACCGTCCACCCGTACGACGCCGTCTGGGGGCGGCTGCTGGCGCCAGAGCGGCGGGCGGCGGTGGAGTAGCCCGGGGCACGCCGGGTGGGCGCCCCCCGTGTGGAGTCTGGCATCGCCGAGCAGATCTCGGACCTCTCTGTTCGCCGAGTGGTTCGAGGACCCCTATCAGATCTGGCGGGGCCTGGCTCTCGACGCCATAGTTCGGATGGGCTGACAAAACCGATCTAGCTACTTCGAGATTTTGCGTCCATCTGACTGCTGTCCTGCCATTCGGTTGGGCGCGGTGGAGATGAAAGGAGGTGAGGTCTGGGAAGTAATGGAACCGTAGTGTGCGGCTGGCGGGTGGCATCGGCAGGCTGGGATGTCGGCAAGTACGAGCTGCGCCGTTTTGGGATCTCGTTGATCCAGATGGTACAGAGGGGCGCGCTCTAGTTGACAGGGCGCTCAGATCTGAGATCGGCTCTCGTAGGGCTGCCTGCAAAATTTCAGCCTTCTCACCGTCAGGTGATTCGCTGTATGCGGTTCATCTGCCGGCGGTGTCTTGGCTCGTTTGTGGTTTTGGTGCTCCGGGTTGCTATGTCGGATGATATGCTATACATTGTCCATCCTTCCGCCGGAATTCGGCGTTGCCCAGGGTGGGCAGGTTTTTGGGGAATCGAGCCTCTGTCTGGAGCACGGTCGCTTCTCGTGGCACGACTCCATCCTTCACTTTCCATGCGCATGAAACGAGTCACCTTTTTCGCCGTTGCCCTCGTGTCCCTTGGGGCCCTCGCCACGAGTGGGTTTACCGCCCCGGCCAGTGTTGTCGTTGGGGTTGTCGCCGGGCCAAACCAGACCCGACCGGGATGCATTGAGGAGTATTCCTACACTGGGTCTGAGAGCGGCTACTTCGCCTATACGCATGGCCAGAGCCAGGTATACCTGATCGACGACTATGGGAACGGGACCGCTGAGGTGCGGGTGAGGTTGTCTGCACAAAGCGGGGTAGCGTATGGGGTCGGCTTCTTCGACACGTCGGGGACCCTGTTGGCTTCGAAGAGCACCCTCGTTAAGGGAACCAACTGCCTGTAGGGCAGGGGCCTACGTTCTGAGCTCGACTTTGGCCCTATGCAGACGCCGAGATGGCGACGGGCCTCGGCAAAGGCCACCTCCACCGACCACCGCTGCACGTACCACCCGATGATGGTGAGCGGGGCGGCCTCCGAGTCGGTGCAGAGGGACGTCTTCGGTGCGTCGTCCGAGCCCGGAATGCGGACAAGCACCAGTGCAGCGGCACAGCGGGCTTCCCGACGTGATACCCCGCCCGCCATGGCGGGCGGCAGCGCAGTTCCGGTTGCGATCTCGGCTGCGCGCTCCGTCTGCTCCTACCACCTCTGTGCCACGGCCGCGCCCCAGAGTGTCGTCGGATCGGCTGCGCGCCGGGCGAACGTCGGTTGCCGTGCACCCTTCGTGCGCGGGCGACCGACAAGCCCCGAGCGTCGCTCCGGGAACCGGTCCTTGATGAGCGCGCACCCC
>CAYPVZ010000691.1:0-1124 GCA_964414235.1 uncultured Rhodothermales bacterium
GCCGCCGATCTGGTCGAGGTCGAGCAGGTTGATGTCGTCACGCTGGAGCAGCGTCGTCGCCAGCTCGACGCGGACCTTTGGGTTGGTGTCCTCTTCGACGAGCGCGTCTTCGAGGATCTCGACGGCCTTTTCGATGTCGCCCGACTGGCGGGCGGCGATGGCGTCCTCGATGGCGACATCGACATCGTCGGGGGCGGAACCGGTCTCGTCGCAGGCGGCGAGCGGAAGCGTCAGGAGTGCGGCAAACAGGAGAAAGCGGCTGGGAAGGCGCATGAGGTCTGTCGGTGGGGGAGGGCAAGGTATCAGTCCGGCTCCAAACGACATAAGCGCCCTGTGTTGAGAAATGGGCCAGGTACGCGGGCCTGACGCCTCCGCGTGACGCGAGCTTTTCTTGTTGCCCCCTCTTCCATCCCTGACCGAGCCTGCCCACACTCATCGTTCACACCGGATTGCTCCTCGATCTTAACCTCCTTGGCAGGCGCCGCCGGCAGACGGGGCCATACGGGCACGCGCGACCGCCAGCAGCGCGGAGCCCGGCGCGACGCCGCGCGTAGGCCTTGCCCTCTCCCGATCTCGTGCCATGGACGCCGCCCTCGACTACGCCCGCTCCCACGCCGACCGCTTCGTCGAGGAGCTCAAGGCCTGGCTCCGCATCCCGTCGATCTCGACCGACCCGACCTACGCCGGCCAGACCCGGAGCGCCGCCGAGTGGCTGCGCGACAACCTCCGCGACGCCGGCCTCGACACGGTCGAGGTGCTGGAGACCGCCGGCCACCCCGTCGTCTTCGCCGAGCACCACGTCTCGGACAGCGCTCCGACCGTCCTCATCTACGGCCACTACGACGTCCAGCCGCCGGACCCGCTGGAGCTCTGGGACCACGACCCCTTCGAGCCCGTCGTCGTCGGCGGCGACCTCGTCGCGCGCGGCTCGGCGGACGACAAGGGGCAGGCGTTCATGCACGTGAAGGCCGCCGAGGCGTGGCTGGCGACCGAGCGGCCACCGGTGAACCTCAAGTTCATGATCGAGGGCGAGGAGGAGAACGGGAGCGCGAACCTCCCGGCCTTTCTCCACGAGCATCAGGACCGGCTGGCGGCCGACGTCGTGCTCGTCTCGGACACGGCGC
>CAYPVZ010000691.1:1134-1990 GCA_964414235.1 uncultured Rhodothermales bacterium
GCGCTCTTCGCGCCGGGCGTCCCGTCCATCGCCTACGGCCTCCGCGGGCTGGCGTATGTCGAGGTCACGCTGACCGGGCCGAAGAAGGACCTCCACTCGGGCGTCTACGGCGGCGGCGTCGAGAACCCGATCAACGCGCTCGCCAAGATGATCGCGGACCTCCACGACGACGACCACCGCGTGACGGTTGAGGGCTTCTACGACGATGTCCGCGACCTCACCGACGAGGAGCGCGAGGCCTACCGCCAGCTCCCGTTCGACGAGGCCGCCTGGATGGACGAGGCCGGCGTCAAGGAGACGCTCTCCGAGGCCGGCTATTCGACGCTGGAGGGCACGACCGGCCGGCCGACGCTCGACTGCAACGGCATCTGGGGCGGCTACACGGGCGAGGGCGCCAAGACGGTCCTCCCGTCGAAGGCGAGCGCCAAGATCTCGTGCCGCCTCGTGGCGGACCAGACGCCGGACGACATCACCGACAAGCTCCGCCGGCACTTCGAGGCGCACACGCCGGAGACGATGACGCTCTCGTTCAAAGACCTCCACGGCGGCCACGGCGTCATCGTCGACACCTCCGCGCCGGCCATGAAGGCGGCGTCCGAGGCGATGGAGGCCGTGTTCGGGCAGACGCCGTTCTTCACGCGCGAGGGCGGCTCGATCCCGGTCGTGGCCGACTTCAAGAAGATCCTCGGCCTCGACACGGTCCTCATGGGCTTCGGGCTGGATTCCGACTCGATCCACTCGCCCAACGAGCGGTTCGGGCTCGACCGGTTCCACCAGGGCATCGAGTCATCGATCCGGTTCATGGACGCCTACGCGCGGCAGGAGGCCGCGTAGGCGTCCATGAACCGGATCGATG
>CAYPVZ010000692.1:0-1977 GCA_964414235.1 uncultured Rhodothermales bacterium
CTCGACTACTGGCGCCGGAACTGGCGGACTTCGGGGCCGGCGCCAGCGTCTTCGCCGACTGGGGCAACTACAAGTTCGAGGTCTACTACTCGTCGGCCTACAACGCGGCCATCCTCGCGCGCAACGGCGTCCGCACGTCGGTCAACTCGGACGACGCCGGGCTCATGCGCTACCTCTACCACGAGGCGGCCAAGACGCAGCGCTACGGCGGCCTTTCGGACGACGAGGCGCTCGCGCTGATTACCATCAACCCGGCCTGGCAGCTCGGCATCGACGACCGCGTCGGGAGCATCGAGGTGGGCAAGGACGCCGACCTCGCCGTCTTCTCCGAGCACCCGCTCTCGGTCTATACCCGCGTCGAGACGACGATCGTCGACGGCGTGGTCCGCTTCGACCGCCAGCGCGACGGCGACGACCAGCGGCTCTACGTCGACCCCACGGAGGAGATCGTCTCGATCGACCTCGAGCACCGGGGCGCCTCCTGCATGCTCGGCACCGAGTTCGACCTCATCGACTTCATCGCGGGCGAGTAGCCGCGCCCCTACGACATGACGACGATGCGCACGACCCTTCTCCTCGCCCTGCTGGCCGCCGCCGCCAGCCCCGCGTTCGCCCAGGGGCCGCAGTACCGCGCCCGCACCGGGACGTTCGCCCTCACCGACTGCCGCATCGAGACGGTCACGCGCGGCGTGGTCGAGAGCGGGACGGTCGTGATCGAGGACGGGCGGATCACGGCCGTCGGGGCCGCCGTCCCGCCGGCCAGCGCCATTCATGTCCCCTGCGACGGTGGGACGGTCTACCCGGGGATGATCGACAGCGGCACGCTGATCGGGCTCCAGGAGGTCGGCTCGCTCTCCGAGACCCAGGACTACGACGAACTCGGCGACGTGACGCCGCAGATGATGGCGCTGACGGCCATCAACCCGTCGTCCACGATCATCCCGATCACGCGCGTGGCGGGCGTGACGACGGCGCTGGCGGTCCCGCGCGGCGGGCTCTTCCCGGGCACGGCCGCGCTCGTCAACCTCCACGGCTACACGCCGGACCAGATGGCGACGGGCGCCGAGGCCGTCGTGCTCAACTTCCCGCAGTCCGGCCGGCGCGGGCCCTACGACCGGCGCGAGCAGGAGGCCATCGACAAGGCCGCCAAGGAGGCCATGGAGAAGCTCGACGGCGTCTGGGAGCAGGCCGTGCTCTACGCCCGGATCGACTCGGCGCGGACCGCCAGCGGGGCGGGCGCGCAGGACTACCAGCCCGAGATGGCCGCGCTTCTGCCGGTCGTCCGCGGTGAGCGGCCGCTGCTCGTCGAGGTCAACGCGGCGCCGGACATCGTGAAGGCGCTGGAGTGGCTGAAGGACAAGGACGTCCGCGCTGTGCTCACCGGCGTCGCCGAGGGCTGGCGCGTAGCCGATCGGATCGCCGCGGCCGGCGTCCCCGTCATCACCGGTCCGGTCCTCGACCTGCCGACGCGCGAGTCCGACCGGTACGACCGGATGTACCGCAACCCCGCGCTGCTGGCGGCGGCCGGCGTGACGGTCGCGCTTCGGACCGACGAGGGCCAGCAGAACTACCGCAACCTCCCGTTCCACGCCGGCTTCGCCGTGGCCTACGGGCAGGACCTCGGCTTCGACCGCCAGGCGGCGCTGGAGGCCATCACCATCACGCCGGCCCGCCTCTTCGGCGTCGACGACCGCCTCGGCAGCGTCGAGGTCGGCAAGAGCGCCACGCTGTTCATCGCCGATGGCGACCCGTTCGAGCCGGCCACGCAGATCACGGCCGTGTTCATCGACGGCTACCAGATCCCGCTCGTGAGCCGTCAGTCGGAGCTCTACGAGGAGTACCTGCGCCGGAGCCCGGGCCTCCGGGCGGTCGGCCAGGGCGAGTAGTCGGTCTGCCGCAGGCGCCGTTCCGGCTGGCGGCGCGCGTCGCCAGCCGGGGGCGGGTCAGCCGGTCTGGAGCTGGGCGCCGATGGCGTCG
>CAYPVZ010000693.1:0-1977 GCA_964414235.1 uncultured Rhodothermales bacterium
GGTAGAGTGGGTGCCGTCGACGGCTGCCGAGCTGACGGAGGACCAGGAGGCCGACGTGCTCACGCTCGACGGGAAGCTGGAGGCCGACGAGGACGTCCAGCGCGTCTTCCACAACCTGGCGTAGCGGCCCCGACGCGCTGGCGCCCGCCGCCCGCGCGCGGCGACGGGTCCCGAGTTCGGCAGTGACTGGGGAGCGCAGACGCTACGTTCGACGCGTCGCGCCCGCCTGCCCCACGATGATCTCTTCCATCGAGCACGTCTCGGACGCGGCGCTCATCGCCGCGTACCGAGCTGCCGAGTCCACCCGGCCGGATGCGCTGTTCCACGACGCGCTGGCGGCCGACCTCCGCCAGCGGACGAGACGGGGGCTACATCTCGGCGACGGCCTCGTCGAAATCGAGGCGGGGCAGGCGCTCGCGCCACGCGCCCTCGGCCGGCTGGCCGAGGTTGACGACGAGGAAGGACCGCCAGCGGCCGTCCGGGAAGAGGTCGGCGTCGAGGCCCGCCGCGTCGAAGCCCGCCATCGGGCCCGCCGCCAGGCCGGCGGCGCGGACGCCGAGGATGAAGGTGCCAGCCTGGAGCCACGCATTCTGCTCGGCCGTCTTCAGCCGGGAGGCGTCGGCGGCTTCACTTCCTTCGAACCACCCGCGGGCCTGCGGCGCATGAGGGAAGACGTGCGGCAGGTGCTCGTGGAACGTCGTGTCGTAGGCAAGGACGGCGACGAGCGGCGCGGCCGCCGTCTTTTCCACGTTGCCGGGGGCCATGTGCCCGAGCAGCCGGGCCCGTGCGTCGTCCGAGCGGATCAGGAGGAGGCGGAGCGGCTGGGCATTCAGCGCCGTCGGGCTCCACTTGACAAGGTCGTAGATCGCTCGGACCTGCTCGTCGGTGACGGGCTCGACGGTGAAGGCATTCGCGGTGCGGGCCTCGCGGAAAAGGAGGTCCTGAGCCTCGGCGTTGAGAACCAGCGGGGAGGTCGAGGTGGGAAGCATGAACGTCGGTGGGAAGAACCGGGCGGGCAACGGCTCGGCCCCGTTACTTGTTGCAACAAGTAAATACGAAGGCTGGCCCCCTCGCCTCGGCCGTCGCTTAGACGAGGCCGTACGTTCCGCCGGACCGCCCCGCGCCATGCCGACGCCCGACCCCGCCTTCGACGACGACCTCGCCGGCGTCGACCTCTCGCTCGAACGCGACGCCGACGACCCGTCGCCGCCGCCGAAGCGGCTCCAACGCGCCGGCCTGTTCGGCGGGGCGCTCCTGTTTGGGGTGCTTCTCGCGCTACCGGCCCCCGAAGGACTCTCGGCCGAGGGCTGGCGGCGGGAGGCGGGGGGCCCCCGGATTGGCCCCGGGGGGGTCCCCCAGGCGCGGCCGCACCCCGCCCCCGCGCCCCACCCGTATCCTCCCCCCTGTCGCTTGACCCGCTGGGAGCCGTGCCGGACCGACCGCCACGTGGGTTGAGGGCCTGACGGCCTGGTTGCGGCCCGTGTAACGGACGGGCGGACTGGGTGTGCCGATGGCGAGTGGTGTCCGCCGGGACAGGAGGCGGGAAGCGTCGCGCATGGCCTCGAAGACGCGGTTCTCGCAAACCGTCTCGAAGAGGGGTGCTGTGCGGCTGCGCGGCGTCCGCCACCCGGTGGAGGGGCGGCAAGGTCCGATCCCTTCCGCCCTCGGGAGCAGGGTGGCTGCATCGGTTCGAACGTCAGGGTGGGGCGCCGAAGGGCGACCGAACATAAATCAATCGGATGGCCGCCGTTTTGCGCCCCACCGATCCCTGCCTGCTTGTCACCCCGGCCGGATGCGGCGCGGGGGTGTTGGTGTTTGTTTTCTTTGCGCTCACGCCGAACTCGCTTCGCTCGCCGGCTGCGCGGGCGCGCCCTGACTTTATGAGCCGCAAAGCCGGACGGAAAACCGCAAGGGCACTTTTCCTGGCTTTGCTCAGGCGGCGCGCGGTCGCGCGCTGGTGGTGCTGTCCGGAGGGGC
>CAYPVZ010000694.1:0-1973 GCA_964414235.1 uncultured Rhodothermales bacterium
GACGAGCGCCGTCTTGGTGTCGGAGACGTCGAGCGCGACGACCTCGCCGCGTCCCATCCGCAACGCGGCGTAGATGGCCTTGCCGCCAGGCGCCGCCGCCGCATCGAGGATGCGCTCGCCGGACTGCGGATCGAGCACGTGGACGACGAGGCCCGCGGCGACGTCCTGAACCACGCAACGTCCCTGTTCGATCAGCTTCGCTCGGAGGATCGGCTGGAGGCGGTCGACGCGTACGAAGCCGTCGGCCCATGGCGAGACGTCCGCCTCGACGTCGAGCGCCGCCAGCTCGGCCTGGAGCGCCGGGACGGCGTCGGCGCCGCCTGTTGCGCGGAGGCTGTAGCGGCCCGGGTCGTTGGTGACCGAGAGGAAGCGGCGCGTCTCGTCCTCTCCCCAGCGGTCGAGCCAGCAGCGCACGGCCCACGTCGGGTGTGAGAACCGGACGGCGAGGTCGTCGGCGAGGTCGCCCGTCGACGGTTCGCGGAGGTCACCCGCTCGGCGGGCGCGGTCGAGCGCGCGGAGGACGCCGTTCGTCAATCCGGCCGCGCCCTTGTGTAGCAATGCTTTGGCCGTCTCAACGGCCTCGTTCACGGCCGCATGCGGAGCATTCTCCCGAACCACGAGGTCGTACGCCCCGATGCGCAGGATCTGACGGAGCTCCGGGTCGAGGTCGGCGACGCGGCCCCGGTAAAACTGGCCGACCAGGTAATCCAGCCAGCGGCGCTGGCGGGACACGCCGGCGACGTACTCGACGGCGGCGCGCGAGACCTCGGGCGGCGCCGAGCCATCGGCGAGGCGGGCGACGTGGGCGCCCTCGTCTTCGACGCGGAGCAGCCGCTGGACGGCGAGGACGCGGGCGGTGGGATCGGCCATGCCGAAAGCTAGCGGAGGCCCCTCGTCCCTCGGGTGAACCCTCCGCCCGAACGGCCGTTCTGCCCGGACCCCTCTTCCCACCCCTTCAACAACATGTCCGTCTGCGCCACCTGCGGGAACGACTACGACAAGGCGTTCACCGTCACCCTCGCCTCGGGCGAGTCCCTCACGTTCGATTCCATCGAGTGCGCCGCCCAGCGCATCGCGCCGACCTGCGAGGTCTGCGGCGTCCGCATCCTCGGCCACGGCCTCGAAGCCGACGGCCGCTTCTTCTGCTGCGACCACTGCGCGGAGAAGGCCGGCATCGAGCGCCTCCGCGATCGCGCCTGACGCCGCTCACAGCCCGACGCTCAGGCCGACGTGGACCTTCCCGCGGCCGGCGCTGAGCTCCGGGTTGAGCGCGTAGCTGACCGTCGCCAGTCCGAGCCCCGTCCGCAGCCGCAGGCCGCCGCCGTAGCCGACGAGCCCGCGGCGTTCGCTCTCGGCGCCCGGCACGGCTGGGCGCGTGAGACCGCCGGCGTCGACGAAGGCGAAGGCGAAGGAGGCGTCGTCGAGGAGCAGCCGGTACTCGGCGACGCCGCGCACGTAGCTCTGCGCGAGGAGCTGCTCCTCGTCGTAGCCGCGGAACGACGCCGCGCCCCCGAAGCGGACGAGGTCGCCCTCATCCACCAGCCCCTCGGCCGACGCCGCCGGCTGGCTGACCGTCGCGTCGGCGCCGAGCACCAGCGTCTGACGTGCGAGCGTCGGGACGTAGAGCCGCGCGTCGACGGTCAATCGGCGGACGCCGCGCGCACCGTCGAAGGCGTCGCCGGAGCGGCGCCCCTGCTCCGCCAGCAGGCCGAGCACGAGACCGCGACGCGGGTTGCGGGGACGATCCAACCGAACCAACGAGATGCCGGCCCCGGCGAGGATGTCGTCGCGGCGCCGGACGCGCGGCTGGCCGTCGACCTCGGTCGCCCCGTACGTCCCCGGCCGGACCGACTCCGACGCCAGCGACGCGACGACGTCGAAGCCGCCGCCGAAGGCGTAGCGGACCTCAGCCGCCAGCCGCTGGCGGGCGAGCGTCGAGTCGCGCGAGTCGCCGTCGAAGGCGAGCCCGACGC
>CAYPVZ010000695.1:0-1973 GCA_964414235.1 uncultured Rhodothermales bacterium
ATCCTCATGGCTCGATGGGAAGTCGGCCCTAGCCGATCTCTGAGCCCAGGATCTCGTCCTGGATGCCGAACGCGTCGACCAGTTCTACGGCGGCGGGGCGGATCCGCTGCAGGAGTTCGTTGACGTGCGTCCGGATGGCCTTGGCGACCGGCGCGTCGATCAGGTGCTGCTCCAGGAACCAGCCGCGGTCGCGCTCGACGTGCTCCAGCGCGTAGAGCTTGCAGACGAGCCCGAGGATCGTGCGCTGCTGCTCGTCCTCGACACCGGCCACGGCCGCCTGGAACTCCTCCAACACGAGCCGCTCGGCGTGCGCACGGGCCAGCGTGAGCAGGTGGTCCTGAACCTCCACGAAGGCCTCGAACGAGTCCATGCCGCCGTCGATGCGGCCCTTCAGCCGGGCGGCCACCTGGACGAGCAGGGTCCGCTCGCGGCGCTCGAAGAGCTCGCGGTGCCACGCGTCGTCGAGGAGGTGGGCGCGGTCCGTGTTGCGGCGGGCCAGCGGGTTGACCTCGCCGAGGCGGACCTCGGCCCGCTCGCGGAGGTAGCGGAGCGTGCCCCAGACGTTGAGGTCCGAGAACTCCTGCCGGTAGCCGGCCAGCAGCCCCTTGGCCACCTGGAGCTGGAGGACCGTGTTGTCGCCCTCGAACGTGGTGAAGATGTCGGAGTCGGCCTTGCGGTGGGCGATCCTCGCGGACCAGCGGAAGCCCTCGCCGCCGCACGCCTCGCGCGCCTCCTGCAGCGACCGCGTCGCGTGCCACGAGGCCATCGACTTGAGCGCCGCCGCCCGCGCCTCGATCTCGCGCGTGTCGCCGCCCAACTCCAGCGCACCGAAGTCCTCCGCCAGCCGCCGCAGCGCGAACGTCAGCCCGTAGCTCGTCGCGACGAGCGGGAGCAGGCGCCGCTGGTGGCTGAGGTAGTCCAGGATCACGACCTCCTCGCCGCCGGCCGGGCCGAACTGGCGGCGCCGCGCGCCGTAGCGCACCGCCACGGTCAGCCCGGCCTTGGCCGCGCTGTTGGCCGCGCTGCCCACCGCGATCCGCCCGCCGACGAGCGTGCCCAGCATCACGAAGAACCGCTTGCCGGCGCTCGGGATCGGGCTCGTGTAGACGCCGTCCGCGCTCACCTGCGCGTAGCGGCTCAGGAGCGCCTCGCGCGGCACGCGGACGTCGTCGAACCACAGCCGGCCGTTGTCGATGCCGTTGAGGCCCATCTTGTAGCCGCTGTCGTCGATCCGCACGCCCGGCATCGGCGCGCCCGCTTCGTCGCGGATCGGGACCACGAAGGCGTGGACGCCGTGGCCCTCGCCGTCGATCACCAGCTGCGCGAAGACGGTCGCCATCCGCCCGTGCGTGGCGGCATTGCCGATCCACTCCTTGTGGTCGTGGTCCGTCGGCGTCCGGATCACCCACTCGCCGGCCGCGGCGTCGTAGGTCGCCGTCGTGTTGAGGTCGCGGACGTTCGAGCCGTGGCCGCGCTCCGTCATGGCGAAGGCGCCCGGGAGCGCCAGCGTCCCGATCTCCGGGAGCAGCTGGCGGCGCTGCGCGTCGCTGCCGAGCGCGTTGACGCTGCCGCCCCACAGCCCGAACTGGACGCCGTACTTGACGACGAGGCTCAGGTCGTGCGTCGCGATCGTCTCGAAGGCCGCGATGAAGGCCGAGATGTCGCCCTGGCCGCCGGCCCACTCGGGGTAGGCCAGCGCGCCGAGCCCCTCGTCGGCCAGCCGCGTCGTCCAGCCGAGGACGATCTCGCGGTAGGTCTCCTTCGAGACCGACGGCTCGGGGTAGGCGAACGTCGGCTCGCTGAGCAGCGCCCGCACGCGGTCCTTGAGCTCGGCGTAGCGCCCGTCGAGCCGCGCCTGCATGGCGGCCACGTCGAACGCCGCCGGGACCGTCGGCACGGCCTCTGCCTCGGGACGGTCTTCGAGCAGGTCGCGCACGGCGCCCTCCGGCGAGGACGCCCCCGTCTGGGTGGTG
>CAYPVZ010000696.1:0-1972 GCA_964414235.1 uncultured Rhodothermales bacterium
GCCATCCAGAGCCTCCAGGGCGGCGCCTCCCGCGCCCTCGTCGGTGGCGAGTTCGAGGGCACCGTCGACCTCGACCCGACGCCGGACCGCACCGGCACGCGCACGTCGGCCGGCGGCACCGACGGCTTCCTCGCCGACTACTACCCGGACGGGTTTGTCGCGGCCACGTTCACCGTCACCACGACGGCCGCCAGCGGGGCCGGCTCGCTCGCCCAGGCCATCGCCGACGCGAACACGGCCGGCGGCGGCACCATCGCGTTCGCCATCCCGGGCGACGGCCCCCACACGCTGGCGGTCGGCCCCGGGCTCCCGTTCGTGACGGCCTCCAACGTGATCGTCGACGGGTTCACCCAGCCCGGGGCGCAGCCCAACACGGCCGGGCCGTGGGAGCCGTCCAACGCGGTCCACCAGATCGTCCTGAACGGCGGCGGTTCGGGTGGCAGCGGGCTCTATTTCCAGGGCGACGACAGCGGCGTGCGCGGGCTTGCCATCGTCCGCTTCCAGTACCACGGGGTCATCCTGGGTGGCCAGCGCGACGTGGTCGAGGGCTGCGTGATCGGGACCGACGAAGTGGGCGCGGGCGGGCTGGGCAACGCCTACTCCGGCGTCTGGGTCAACAACGCCCGGGACGCGCGTGTCGGCGGCAGCGCCCCGGCGGCGCGCAACGTGATCTCGGGGAATGCCAACACGGGCATCCTGATCTACGGCGAGGGCGCCAGCGGGACCGTCGTCCAGGGCAACTACATCGGGACGACGCCGGACGGCGCGGCGGCGCGGCCGAACGGCTTCACGGGCATCTACACCGGCTCGACCGCGATCTACAACGACCCCGCCCCGTCAGAGGCGAAGGACGTCCAGATTGGCGGGGCGGCGCCCGGCGAGGGCAACCTGATCTCGGGCAACACGCTCGCGGGGATCGAGGTCACCGGCCGCGCCAACAACGCCGCCGTGGCATCGCTGGGCGACACGCGCATCGAGGGCAACCGGATCGGGACCGACGCGACGGGCACCGCGGCCGTCCCGAACCGGCGCCCGGGCATCTTCGTGCACCTCAACCCGACTGGCGTCACCATCGGAGGTGCCGACGACGGCGCTGGAAACGTGATCTCGGGCAACGCCGACGACGGCATCATCGTCGAGATCTCCGACGGCGTCGTGGTGGAAGGCAACCTCGTCGGCGTCGACGCGACGGGCACGCAGCCGCTCGGCAACCGCCAGTCGGGCATCCTGCTGTACTGCGCCAACCGCGCCGTCGTGCGCGGGAACGTGGCCGGCGCCAACGGGACCGGGACGGGCGACGACGTCGGCAGCGGCATCGGCGGGACGTGCATCATCACCGGCTACGAGGGCGTCGGCAACCGGATCGTCGGCAACTGGGTCGGGACCGACCGGACAGGGACGATCGACCTCGGCAATGCGGCGCCGGGCAACACCCAGAGCGGGATGACCTTCTCGCAGCGCCTCCGCGAGACGGTCGTGGGCGGGACCGACCCGGGGGACGCCAACGTGATCGCGTTCAACGGCGGCCCCGGCATCACCGTGCGGGCGTCGCTGCTGGGCTCGGTCGCCCTGCGCGGCAACGCCCTCTACGGCAACGATGGCCTCGGCGTCGACCTGGAGCCGGCCGGCCGCGCCGCGAACGACGCGGGCGACGCCGACCCCGGCGCCAACCGCCAGCAGAACTTCCCCGTGCTGGCGACGGCCACCGCCAGCGGCTCGACGCTCACGCTCGCGCTGACCGTCGACACGGCGCCGGCCAACGCAGCCTACCCGCTGGCGGTCGACGTGTACGCGGCCGACGGCGCCGGCCAGGGCCAGCGCTGGCTCGGGCAGGTGACCATCGCCGCGGCCCAGGCGCAGACGGCCGTCGTGGCCGGGTTCTCGCCGCGCGGCGGCATCGCCGACGGTACGCCGCTCGCGGCGACGGCGACGGACGCCGACGGCAACACGAGCGAGCTGCCCATCGCGGCCC
>CAYPVZ010000697.1:0-1962 GCA_964414235.1 uncultured Rhodothermales bacterium
CCTGGCTGCCGGCCTCCCCCAGCCCGGCCGGCGTCAGGCCGACGGCCTCGCCGCTGAGGGCGAGGACGAACGAGAACTCGCCGATCTGGCCCAGCGCCAGCCCGCTGGCGAGCGCCACGCCCAGCGGGTAGCCGAGCACGCGCGCGCCGAGCGCCGCCAGACCCGCCTTCAGCGCGAGCACGCCGGCCGCCGCCGCCAGCACCCAGCCGACGTTGGCGATGAGGAACGCCGGGTCGAGCAGCATCCCGACCGACAGGAAGAACGCGGCCGTGAAGAGGGTCTGGAGCGGGAGGATCTCGCTGAGCGCATGCTCGGCGTAGTCGCTCTCGCTCACGAGCAGCCCGGCCAGGAAGGCGCCGAGCGCGAGGCTCACGCCGGCCAGCGACACCGCCCAGGCCGTCCCGAGGCAGATCGCGGCGACGGCCAGCAGAAAGAGCTCGGTCCGCCGCGTCTGCGCGATCCGCTCCAGAAGGAACGGAACCACGCGCCGCGCGCCGATCAGGACCGCCGCGATCACGAGCGCCGCCTTTCCGAGCGCCAGCGCCACGGCGACGGGCGAGCCGCCCTCGCCGGCCAGGACGGGCACGAGCAGCGCCATCACGACGATGGCGAGGTCCTGGAACAGCAGCATCGCCAGCGACACGCGCCCGACGGGCGTGTCGGTCTCCGCCCGCTCCGCGAGGACCTTCAGCACGATGGCCGTCGACGAGAGCGCGACGAGGAAGCCGGTGAACACGGCCGGCCCGAGGCCGACGCCGAGCGCGACGAGGCCGCCCATCACGGCCGCGACCGTCAGCGCGACCTGCGCGCCGCCGCCCAGGAAGATGGGCCGCGCCAGCCGCGCCATCTGCCCCAGCGAGAACTCGACGCCGATCGAGAACAGCAGCAGGATCACGCCGATCTCCGCCAGCTCGCTCACCAACTCGACGTCCTCGACGAGGCCGAGCGCGCCGGGCCCGATGGCGACGCCCGCCAGCAGGAAGCCGGCGATGGGCACGAGCCGCACCCGGTAGCACAGGTACGCCACGAGCACGCCGGCCGCGAACAGTGCCGCCAGCTCGCCGACGAAGGGGAGCGGGCCTGAGGCAAGGGGAAGTCGGGCGGCGATGCCTGCGAAGGGGTCGATCTGCACTATGGACGGAGAGGGAGGAAGACGTAGCGTAGGACGCCGCCTCACCCCGAGCCATGCGGATCGTTCCCCTCCTCGCCCTCTTCGCGCTCACGGCCTGCGACCTCGTCCGCTTCGGCGACTACGACGACTACGGCGACATGACGGCCACCGTGCGCGGCGCGCTCGACCTCGACCTCCACGGCACCGCCCTCGTCTCGCAGTACCCAGACACGGCGTTTGTCGTCGTCGACCTCAACATCACCAACGACTACGCCCGCGACATCCGGCTCACCACAGCCGATACCGTCGCGCTCGCCGTCGGGCGCTACACCCTCGGCGACGGCTCGCTCTCCCGCATCGTTTACCAGGTCGACAACCTCACGGAGCGGACCTTCACGGGGACGTCGGGCTCGATGACGGTCACGGCCGTGGACGACACCGGCGACGCCTTCGGGCGGTTCGCCTTTTCCGCCGTCGACCCCGACGGCGCGGAGGTCACCGTCGAGGGATCGTTCCGCGCCCGCGACCGCCGCCGGACCTACGGCCAGAGCGAGTAGCCCCGCCGCGCTGGCGGCGCGCCTCGCCAGTCACGGGCCCCGATCAAAAAACGCCCCGCCTCGGGAGGTCGAGGCGGGGCGTCGAAACGATCGTCGGGCGACGGGAGCTACGAGGCTGTGGCCTGGCGGCGGCGCTGGTCGAACGTCCGCTGCTGCGGCGAGCCCGGCGGGATGCTGTACGGATCCTCCGGGAGGGCCACCTGGACCAGCTCCGGCTGCCCGTCGACGTCGCGGAAGCGCTCGGGCGCACCGTCGGGCTGCTCGCCGAGCACGAGCACCGTCGTGCCCTGCTCC
>CAYPVZ010000698.1:0-1960 GCA_964414235.1 uncultured Rhodothermales bacterium
CCCACGACGTCGGAGGCCCCGCTCAGGTGCCGGGCGTCGCGGTCGGCGCCGTCGGCGCATTCGACCCAGACCCCAACGGTGTCGGGGCGAGCCTCGCCGGCCGTGCCCGGCAGCCGCACCCGGACGCGCCACGCGCGCGACGCCACCGGCCCGAGCGGCCCGCCCGTCTCGACGTGCGAGGCCTGGTACAGCCCGGGCGCCGCCAGGTCCACCTCGTGGACGGTCTCGTAGAACCGGTCGTCGGTGAGGTACTGGGCGACGAATTCGGGGTAGAGGGCCGCCAGCCCGCCGCGGTACGGCCCGATGGCATCGACGGCCTCGGCGGCCTCGCGGAGCCCCGCGTCCACGTTGGCGAGCCCGCCGTCGGTCCACGGTCCGGGCTGGTCGAAGAGGTAGCGGAGGACCCCGACGCGCTCGCCGTCGGTCCGGCCAAGCATCTCGCCGACGGCGTACCAGAAATACCACGTGCCGTAGCCGCACTGCCACGAGAGGCCGGCCTCGCGCGCCGCCGCCCGCTCGGGCGTGTCGCCGCGGATCGAGAGCGGGAGCGTCGGCCGGTGCAGCGGCTGGTCGAAGTAGCGGACCCACGAGGCCCGGCCGGGCGCGACGTACGGGTGGGGGTAGGGCGCGCCCGTCGTGCCCTCGATCCAGCGGATCTGGACGGCCGAGGCGGTGCCCTCGCCGAGCCAGTCCATCTCGGTCACGCCCTCGCCGCATCCGGGGGCCGGCACCTCCCGGCGCTGGTTCTCGGCGTAGGACCGGCTGATGCCCTTCTGGATGCCGTGGAACAGCTCGTGGACGGCGGAGGCCTCCATGAGCGCCCAGATCGGGGTGTCCGGGTGGAGGAAGCCCGGGTTCGTGGTGAGCGCCATCCGGCCGCTCGGGTACGAGTGGGCGGAGGTGATGTCGTCGGTGTTGGGGCGGAGGGTGGCGAGGTAGGCCTCGCCCGGTGAGACCGTGAGGTCCCCGTCCTCGGTGCGCTGGAAGGGGGCGGGGAAGCGGAGCGACTCGAACCACCGGCTGGCGGCGCGCAGCATCCCGGCGTGCTTCTCGGCGATGTCCGTGCGGTCCCCCCAGGTCCCGGTCCGCCGGACCGCCTCGGCGGTGACCCACCCGAACTCGGCGCCGTCGATCGACTGGACGAGGAGCGTGTCGAGGCCTTCTTCGATGGCCCAGTCGGTGGTGGGCCACTGGGCGGCGGCGGGGCCGGCGGCGAGCAGGCCGAGGACGAGGGCGACGGTCAGGCGAGGCATAGGGAGTGGCGGCGGGCGGGGCGTGCGGCCGCCGCGCCCGAACTGGCGGGCGACCCGGCTTGGTGATTACGGCTCGCCCGCCGTTCGCCGTGCATTTTTTTTGCCTTCCGTCATTCTGGCGCGCGGGTGACACCGGCGCCCTCGGCACGGGCTCTTCTGGCCGGCGGCCGTCGTGTAGCGCCGGCCGCTGGCGGCGACCGCCAGCGGGAGACGCCGAGCCCGGTCAGTCCTCGCCCAGAAGGTCGGCGAACCACGGCTCGTCGCGGACGGCCTCCAGGTCGGTATCTGCGCGGAGGTGGTCGGCATCGGGGAGGGTGCCAGCACCCTTGGCGTGGACCAGCAGGTCTTTGGCCTCTTCGGGGCGGCCGGTTTTCGCATACAGGCAGGCGAGGTTGTACACCTGGTCCGGGTTCAGGACCTGGGCGCGTAGGAGGACCTCCTCGGCTCGCTCCGCGACAGCCTCGGCGTCATCGGGGGTTCGTTCGAGCAGGTGAAGCAGCGCAATACCCCAGTTGTAGAGCGCCTCGTGGAAGTCGGGCTTGACGTCGACGGCGGCGGCGTACTTCTCGATGGCGCGCTCGAACGTGGCCCTGGCTTCGCCTGCGTCCGCGGTCCGCTCGGCGATGTCGGCGAGGGCGACGCCCCAGTTGGTGAGCGCCTCGTGGAAGTCGGGCTTGACGTCGACGGCGGCGGCGTACTTCTCGATG
>CAYPVZ010000699.1:0-1960 GCA_964414235.1 uncultured Rhodothermales bacterium
ATCTACCGCGCCATCGACAGCGCCCCCGGCCGGCCGCACCGGCTGGAGACCTACTCGATCCGCGCGCTCACGAGCGCGGCCGACGCGCTCGGCGAGGCCCTCGTCGTCGTCTCGGACGGGTCGGCGCTGGCCCAGGGCAAGGCCGCCTCGCCCGACATCCTGCGAGCCTCGGCCGAGGCCTACGTCGCCGCACTCAACGGCCTCGACACGGACGACCACATCGAGGGCGACTTCGTCCAGCAGGGCATCATGGCCTCCTTCGCATGAGCCCGAGTTCCCCCGCCTGTCCCGCTGGCGACGTGCGCCGCCAGTCGCCCGCCGCCCCCTCCCAGTCATGAGAAGCGACACCGTCAAATCCGGCTTCGAGCGGGCTCCCCATCGGAGCCTCCTCCGCGCGACCGGGCAGATCGAGTCCGACGACGACTTCGGCAAGCCGTTCATCGGCGTCTGCAACTCGTACATCGACCTGATCCCGGGCCACGTCCACCTCCAGTCGTTCGGGAAGGTGGTCAAGCACGCGATCCGGGCGGCCGGCGGCGTCCCGTTCGAGTTTAACACGATCGGCGTCGACGACGGGATCGCGATGGGCCACCTCGGGATGCGCTACTCGCTGCCCTCGCGCGAGCTCATCGCCGACTCGGTCGAGACCGTCGCCGAGGCGCACCAGCTCGACGGGCTCGTCTGCATCCCCAACTGCGACAAGATCGTGCCGGGCATGCTGATGGGCGCGCTGCGCATCAACGTGCCGACCATCTTCGTGTCGGGCGGCCCGATGGCGGCCGGGCGGCTCCCGAACGGCCAGAAGATCGACCTTTCGTCTGTCTTCGAGGGCGTCGGGAAGTACCAGACGGGCGCGCTCGACGACGCTGGCCTCTACGACCTCGAAGCGCTCGCCTGCCCGACCTGCGGGAGCTGCTCGGGCATGTTTACGGCCAACTCGATGAACTGCCTCATGGAGGCGCTCGGGCTGGCGCTGCCCTACAACGGCTCGATCCTGGCGACCGACCCGCGCCGCCGCGAGCTGGCGCGCGCCGCTGCCGCGCGCATCGTCGACCTCGTGGAGCAGGACCTGAAGCCGCGCGACATCGCGACGGCCGAGGCCTTCGACGACGCCTTCGCGCTCGACATGGCGATGGGCGGCTCGACGAACACCGTCCTCCACCTGCTGGCCGCGGCCCGCGAGGCCGAGGTGCCGTACGACCTCCACCGCATCGCCGAGGTCTCGGCGCGGACGCCCTACCTCTGCAAGGTGTCGCCCTCGACACCGGACGTCCACATGGAGGACGTGGAGGCGGCCGGCGGCGTGCCGGCCATCCTGAAGGAGCTCGACGCCATTGGCAAGCTCAACGCGGACCGGCCGACCGTCGGCGGCACGCTCCGCGAAGCCATCGACGCGGCCGAGAACAAGAACCCGGACGTCATCCACCCGGCCGACCGCGCGTTCCGCCAGTCCGGCGGGCTCTCGGTGCTCCACGGCTCGCTGGCGCCCGACGGCGGCATCGTCAAGACGGGCGCCGTCGCGGCGGACATGCTCACGTTCGAGGGGCCGGCGCGGATCTACGAGAGCCAGGAGGACGCCGTCGACGGCATCCTGGGCGGCGAGGTCCAGCCGGGCGAGGTCGTCGTGATCCGCACCGAAGGCCCCCGCGGCGGGCCGGGCATGCCCGAGATGCTCCAGCCGACGAGCGCGCTCGCGGGCATGGGCCTCGACACGTCCGTCGCCATGGTCACCGACGGCCGGTTCTCCGGCGCGACGCGCGGCCTCAGCATCGGCCACGTCTCGCCCGAGGCGGCCGCAGGCGGCCCCATCGGCGCCGTCGAGCCCGGCGACCGCATCCGCATCGACATCCCGAGCGGCGAGATCGCGCTGCTCGTGGACGAGGCCGAGATCGCCCGCCGACTGGCGGCGCGCCCGGTCTTCACGCCCAAGATCCGCAGCGGCTGGCTCGGCCGCTACGCC
>CAYPVZ010000700.1:0-1958 GCA_964414235.1 uncultured Rhodothermales bacterium
ACAATGGGCGTCCTCGACTACTGGAGGATGCCGGCCGACTTGGCGGCCTCGATGTAGGCTTCCTGGCGCGCGGACATGAAGGCGTCCATGTCCTCGTAGGGCACATCGATCAAGGCGAAGCCGCCGTCCAGCATCTTCTTCTGAAAGTCGGCGCTGGCGTTGATCTGGCCGATCATGTCCGACCACTGCTTGCGCAGGTCCTCGGGGGTTGCGCTGGGAACCGCGACGCCGCGGTAGGCGCCGCCGACGAGGTCATAGCCGAGTTCCTTGAAGGTCGGCACGTCGGGGAAGGCGGGCATCCGCTCGTCGGAGGCAACCGCCAGCATCCGCATCTCGTCGACGTCCGGGCGGAGGTGGCTCTGGGGCGGCGGCAGCGTCGGGTCGAAGGCCTCGGCGAGCGCCGCGTCGAGGTCGGCGAGCTCGTCCGGGCCGGGCTCGGCGGGCAGGTCGACGCGGCCCGCGAGGCGGCCGTAGCGGATCAGAAAGAGCTGGGCGCCGCCCGCCATCCCCTCGTAGCCCGGCGCCAGCGGCTCGACGAGCACGGCGTGGTGCTCGTGGACCGCGCTCGCCACGCGCTGCTGGCGGCCCATCATGCGCTGGAGCCGGCGGAACTGGTCGCGGTACCACCCGGCCGCCTCGTACTCGCGCGACGCCGCGGCCTCGCGCATGGCCTCCTCGACCATGTCCATCGCCTCGGTGTCCTGCCCCGTCAGGAACGCGCGCACGCGGTCGACCTCCAGTTCGTACTGCGCCGCGCCCTCGCCGCCGAGGCACGGCGCGCCGCACCGGCCCATCTGGTGGTAGAGACACTCGCGGCCCAACTGGAAGATGGGGTCGTCGCACTCGCGCAGCCGGAACAGGCGGCCGATCAGCTCGACCAGTTCTTCGGCCTGCCCGCGCCGGCCGAGCGGGCCATAGTACTCGGCGCCGTCGTGGGCGATGCGCGGCGTCCACGAGATCGTCGGGTACGGGTGGGTCGTGTCGAGGCGGAGGAACGGGTAGTCGCGGTAGCGCCGCTGGGCGCGGTTGTAGACCGGCAGGTAGTTCTTGATCAGCTTCGACTCCTCCAGCAGCGCCGCCAGCTCGGTGCCCGTCTCGCGCCACGTCACGTCGCGCACGTCACGGACCAGCTTGCGCGTCTTCGGCACGTGGTTCTCGACGCCTGTGAAGTAGCTCCGGACGCGGTTGCGGAGGCTCTTCGCCTTACCGACGTAGATGACCGAGCCGCGCGTGTCGCGCATGAAGTAGACGCCCGGGCGGTCCGGCAGGAGCGGCAGCACCTGGTCGCGGATCTTCTTGAGGTGCGTCGGCTCGCGGCGCGTGTCCTGGTAGCGCCGCCGCTGGAAGCCGAGGACGTCGTCGAGCGTCTCGACGCCGAACTCGACCCGCATCCGCTCCAGCAGGATCGTCAGCAGCTCCGCCGTGGCGACGGCGTCGCCGAGCGCGCGGTGGCGGCCCTTGACCTCGATGCCGAAGTGCTGCGTGAGCTTGGAGAGGCCCTTCGACGGGAGCGACGAGAGGAGGCGCCGGGCGAGGCGGAGCGTGTCGAGCGACGGGTTCTGGAGCGGCGGCAGGCCAGCCTCCGCCAGCGCGACGTCGAGGAAGCGCGCGTCGAACGGCAGGTTGTGCGCCACGAGGACGGCGTCGCCGAGGAAGTCCAGGAACTGCGGCATCACCTCGGTGGCCGAGGGCTGGCCGTAGACCATGGCCGTCGAGATGCCGGTGAGCCGCGTGATGCGGCGGGGCACGTGGCGCCCGGGATCGATGAGCTGCTGGAACGTGTCGACGACCTCGCCGCCGATGAGGCGCGCCGCGCCGATCTCGATCAGGCGGTCCTCACCCGCCCGGGAGCCGGTGGTCTCGGTGTCGACGATGACGAAGGGGGCCTGCGAGACGTCCATGGGGGGCGGAAGATCGCGACAGGATCGGGGCCGCCGCTGACGTCCGCCGTGTCACAC
>CAYPVZ010000701.1:0-1955 GCA_964414235.1 uncultured Rhodothermales bacterium
CTATCGACCTATACCGGCGTGACGGCCGCGCGGTCTTCCTCGCCCGTCCGAATCCGGACGACGCGCTCGACCGGCAGCACGAACACCTTCCCGTCGCCGACATCGCCCGTCCGGGCCGCGCCGACGATGGCATCGACTGTCGCGTCGACGAACGGGTCGGAGACGCCGATCTCGAGCTGGACCTTCTCGTGGAGCTCCATCTTGACCGTCGTGCCGCGGTACGTCTCGACCGTCTCGGTCTCTCCGCCGTGCCCCTGCACACGCTGGACCGTGATGCCATGGACGTCGGCGTTGTAGAGGGCCTGGAGCGTGGCCGAGAGCCGGTCCGGGCGGATGATGGCGAGGATCAGCTTCATCTCAGGCGACCGCGGGCGAGATGGACGGAGCGGCCTCGGGGCGAACCGGCTCATCGAGGACGAGAATGGCGCCTTCGCCATGGGCGTAGGCTTCTTCGCCATGCTCCGCCACGTCGAGGCCGACGCCCTGCGTCTTCTCGTCGGCACGGAGGCTCGTGACGAGCTCGATTCCCTTCAGGAGCACGAACGAGAGCACGCCGCTGTAGGCCGCGACGGCGAGGATCGAGAGCGCCTGCGGCCCGAGCTGGCCGACGTTGCCGAAGAGCGCGCCATCGGCGCCGCCGCCCCAGGCGGTCTGGGCGAAAACGCCCGTCAGGAGTGCACCGATGGTCCCGCCGAGGCCATGTGCCGCAAGGACATCGAGGGAGTCGTCTAGCCGCGTCCGCGTACGGTAGAGGATGGCGAAGTACGACGGGAAGGCCGCGATGGCACCGATCACCAGCGCCGAAAGCGGCCCGACGTGCCCAGCCGCCGGCGTCACCGCCACCAGCCCGACGACGATGGCCGTCGCCGCCCCAACCGCCGTCGGCCGCCCCTCACGGCTGGCGTCGAGGATCGTCCAGACTGTCAGCGTGGCAGCCGGTGCCAGGAACGTGTTGGCGAAGGCGAGCGCGGCCGAGGCGCTAGCGGCCAGTGCACTGCCCGCGTTGAACCCGAACCATCCGAACCACAAGAGCCCGGCGCCGAGGACGACAAACGGAACGTTGTGCGGGAGGATCGCCTGCCGCGCATAGTCCTTGCGCGGCCCCACGACGATAGCCGCCACGACAGCCGCCGCCGCCGCGTTCACGTGAACGACCGTTCCGCCCGCGAAGTCGAGAGCGCCGAGTTCGAAGATCCACCCGCCCGGCGCCCACACCCAGTGCGCGACCGGCGCGTAGACCACGAGGCTCCACAGCGTGATGAACACGAGGTACGGCCCAAACCGCATCCGTTCGACAACGGCGCCGGAGATGAGCGCCGCGGTGATCACGACAAATGTCCCCTGGTAGACCGCGAACAGCAGGTGCGGAATCTCGCCCGCCGCCTCCAGCCCGACGCCGCGCAGGAACACATACCCGAAGTCGCCCACGAACGCGCCATCGCCGCTGAACGCCAGCGAGTAGCCCAGCAGCGCCCACCCGACGGCGACAGCACCCAGCGCAGCCAGACTCATCATCATCGTGTTGAGCATGTTCTTGCTCCGCACGAGTCCACCGTAGAAGAACGCGAGCGCGGGCGTCATGAGCAGGACGAGCGCGGCGGCGACGAGCATCCAGGCCGTCGAAGCCGGGCTCGGACTGGCATCCTGCGCGGCCGCCACGAGCGGGGCGAGAACGAGAACGACTGGGAGAATGCGGCGAGGCACGAAAGCAGCCCGGGTGGAGATCGCACCAAAATCCCACACCACGGAAGGTCAGGCAAGCCCATCGTGTAAAAAAATTAGGCCATCCTGAGCGAGCCCCAAACCTGTAACGAAGCTTCCCACCAAGCGGTCTCCCTTCTCCGGTGAGGCTCGGGAACAGTCCCAGGCTGACCTCTCCTGGGACTCCCGGACACCGGGGCTAGGTCGTGTGGACATTTGAGCGTCGCCTCTGCCTGGCGATACGTCGGCGGCAC
>CAYPVZ010000702.1:0-1954 GCA_964414235.1 uncultured Rhodothermales bacterium
ATCAGCACCGTCACCCCCTGCTGGGCCTTCGCGCTATCGACGTCTTCTTTGATGTCGTCGATAGCGCGTTCGTAATCGAGAGCCATAGGGGGGTACGTCCGAGTGGGTACGCCAGTCTACCACTGCTTCGGGACTGCCACGCCTCAGGCCCGCCTCCGCGCCGAGGCGGGTTCAACCGCCCTCCCCGGCAGTTCAACGGGCGTCCCCGGCGGTTCAAGAGGCCTCCCAAGCACTTCAAACGGCGTCCCCGGCTGTTCAACAGGGCTCCCCGGCTGTTCAAAGGGCGTCCCCGGCACTTCAAGAGGTCTCCCCGGCTGTTCAAGAGGCCTCCCCGGCTGTTCAAATGGGCTCCCCGGCTGTTCAAGCGACGCCCCCGGCACTTCAAGCGGCCCCACTGGCGGTTCACGCGAGGTCGCCAGCGGTGTACAGACCGGGGACATGGTAGACAGGTGTACGAGGACATGGTAGACACTCCGGCGCCCCACTCGCCGCCGTCTCCCGTGCCCTGGGCCACCCCGACTGCCATGTCTCTCCGACGCGAGTTCGTCTCGCTCGCCGCCCTCCCCGGCGCCAACCACGCCGAACTCTGCCGACGCTTCGGCATCACCCGAGCCACAGGCTACCCGCCCGCCACGGCGGGGCGGAGTGGCGCACACGCTACCGTGACGGCGGGGACGACGCGCTCGCCGACCGCCCGCGGCGGCCCCACACGAGCCCGGCCCGCACCCACGCCGACATCGAAGCCGAGGTGCTCGCGCTGCGCGACGCCCACCCGGCCTGGGGCGGGCGCAAGCTCCACACCGTCCTGGCGCGCACGCTCGGTGACGCGGCTCCAGCCCCCTCCACCGTCACCGGCATCCTCCGCCGCCATGGCCGTCTGAGCGCGGATCCTCCCCGGCGGGACCTCCTACGCTTCGAGGCCGAACGACCCAACGACCTCTGGCAAATGGACTTCAAAGGGGACTTCGTGCTCGGCGACGGGACCCGGTGCTACCCGCTGACGCTCACCGACGACCACAGCCGGTTCGCCGTCTGCGCCACGGCGTGCCTCGACCAGCGTCGCCAGACCGTCCGACGGCATCTCGTCGCCGTATTCGAGCGGTACGGACTTCCACGGCAGATCCTCTGCGACAACGGTCCGCCGTGGGGAACCGGCTGGGAGGCCGACGCGACCGGCCGCTGGCGCCCGCGCTGCACGCGGCTGATGGCCTGGTTGATCCGCCACGGCGTCTGGGTCTCGCACGGGCGGCCGTACCACCCGCAGACGCAGGGCAAGGAGGAGCGCTTCCACCGGACGCTCAAGGCGGAGGTGCTCACGCCGGTCGGCGGGGGCCAGGCGTTCGCCGACGCGGCGGCGTTGCAAGCGCGGCTGGACCCGTGGCGGGTGGAGTTCAACGAGATCCGTTCGCATGAAGGGATCGGGCTGGCGGTGCCGGCGAGCCGCTACGCGGTCAGCGAGCGGGCCTACCCACGGGTGGAGCCTGTAGTGGAGTACGCCTCGGACGCCGTGGTGCGGCGGGTGGACGTGCGCGGCACGATCAGCTTCCGCAACCAGAGCTTCCGCGTCGGCAAGGGGCTGTCCGGCGAGCGGGTCGAGCTCCGACAGAGCGAGACCGAGGGGCTCTGGTCGGTGCGCTACGGCGGGCAGAGCGTGTGGTCGGTAAGCTTGCGTGCGCCGCCGTGAGGGGGCGCTCGGAGTGCCTACGATGTCCTCGCACGGACGTCTACCATCTCTCCGGTCTGTACACAGACGAGGAGGGGGTCGTGAATTGGCTTCCGGTTGATCTCCGGACTCTGCAGGACGCGGAGGTCGCCGGCGGTCGGCTACCAGTCGCTCCGGGCGCCGTCGATGGCGGCCGCCAGCGGGGCGCGTGCGACCTCGCCATAGGCGAAGGCCGTCGCCAGCAGGCCGCCGCGGTTGAGGACGAGCGTCGTCGGGATCCACGAGACGGGC
>CAYPVZ010000703.1:0-1943 GCA_964414235.1 uncultured Rhodothermales bacterium
GAACGTCTCCAGCGCGCCGCCCTTGCGGACGAGCCAGCGACCGTTGACGAAGAGAGTCGCGCCAGCCGGTGCGCCGGTTCCCCAATCCGGGTGCTCCTCGGCCATGACACCCACCAGCGCGGCGCGCGCGTGGGCGACGACGCGGGCCCCCGGGAACGCGGCGATGGCTGCTTCCGCCAGCGTCCGCGCGCCGACGCGGAGGTCGAAGGCGGCCCGCGTCAGCGCGAGCGGGAAAAGGTGGCCGATCCGGTCGTCTTCGAACGGGCAGAGCGTCATGGAGCCAGGGTGGGGCAGGGCGAAGATGGGCGGGGCGCCGAAAAGATCCACCGGGCTGGCGATGTTCGCCGGTCGCGGAGATTGTGCGGCATCGGACCCGGCTTCGCACGGCACCGTATCACGCTCAACCCTCTCCCGAACCCCCGCCATGAAGTTCTTCATCGACACCGCCGTCCTCGACGAAATCCAAGAGGCCGCCGACATGGGCGTCCTCGACGGCGTCACCACCAACCCCTCGCTCATGAAGAAGGTGGGCGTGAAGGACTTCCACGGCCACATCGCCGCCATCTGCGACCTGGTCCCCGGGCCGGTCTCGGCCGAGGTCACCGCGACCGACTACGAGGGCATCCTCTCGGAGGGCCGCGAGCTGGCCCAGATCGCCGACAACGTGGTCGTCAAGGTCCCGCTCATCCTCGACGGCATCAAGGCGATCAAGCAGTTCACGGAGGAGGGCATCAAGACGAACTGCACGCTCTGCTTCTCGCCCACGCAGGCGCTCGTGGCGGCCAAGGCCGGGGCGACCTACATCAGCCCGTTCATCGGCCGGCTCGACGACATCTCGACGAACGGGATGGACCTGATCCGACAGATCGTCCACATCTACGCGACCTACGGGTTCGAGACCGAGGTGCTGGCCGCGTCGATCCGCCACCCGATGCACGTCGTGGAGTGCGCCGAGGCCGGCGCCGACGTCGGGACGATGCCGCTGGACGTGATCAAGAAGCTGATCCAGCACCCCCTCACCGACATCGGCCTGAAGAAATTCCTCGACGACTGGAAGGCGCTCCAGGGCGCCGAGGAGCCGTCCAACGGGCAGGTCCACCGCGAGGCCTAGCCTCGGGCGTCCCGCGGGCGGCGCGCGCCGCCAGCGGGACTTGGGGCCGGAGGGCTAGAATCGGACAGCGACGCCGCCGCGAATCGTCCGTACGGTGACAGCCGAGGGCTCATCGAACGTCGTGCCGCCCGCGGTGGCCCGGAAGGCGTCGGCCCCGTCGAACGGGTTGCCGATGGCGGAGACGGCGATCTCGGCGAACGCCTGCACCCGGCCTTCGCCGACGGTGACGCCCGTCCCGGTCTCGCCGCCGAAGCGGATCTGCGACTCGTCGTTCGTCGCGATCACCGTGCCGTCGGTGTCCGCGTTCCAGACCCCGACCGTGAGGCCGGCGAGGGCGTAGGGCCGGAACGGGCCGAGCCGGAATGTCTCGGTGCTCCGGCGGAGCGAGACCGAGACCGTCGTCAGCGAGAGGTCGCCCAGATCGTCCTGGTCGAGCGCGGTGGAGCCGGTCCCAGAGTCGTCGCGGAAGCGGAGGCTGGTCGGGGCGAAGCGGACGCCGACCTCGACGGTCGTCCGCTCCAGCGCGACGCCCACAGCCGCGCCGAACTGGGCGGCCGATTCGGCTTGGAGCTCGCGCTCGTCGCCGGAGGCGGTCCTCTGTTCGAGGAAGTGACCGAATGAGGCGTAGCCTACGTCGGCGCGGGCGGAGAAGGAGAGGGCACCGGTCTGGGCGAGGGCCGGCGTGGCGAGGAGAAGGGCGAGGGTGGTGAGAGGCCGCATGGTGGGAAGAGGGGGGGGACCGTGCTTGGCGCTAGCATGCGTCTCGGGGTTCCTCTCGCCCCACTGGCGACCGTCGCCGGAGGGCGTTGTCGGTTGTGATCGCGGGTGCCGG
>CAYPVZ010000704.1:0-1933 GCA_964414235.1 uncultured Rhodothermales bacterium
AGCCACGGGGGCGGGCCTGTCGCGTCCCCCGTTCGTCTGACGCCGCCCGGCGTCCGCCCGCGCGGCGGGGGGGCAGGGGGCGATGGCGCCTCCCGGCCGCCCGCCGCGCTCTCCTTCCCCCGCTCCCGTGCCCTTCGCCCTCTGGTTCGTCATCGCCGGCCTCCTGCTGACGCTGATGGCGCTGGCGGGCACCACCCTGCGTCGCCTCCCGCTGTCGGCGGCGCAGCTCTACCTGCTCGTCGGGCTGGCGATCGGCCCGGTCGGCATCGGGCTGCTCGACGTCCAGCCCCTCGAATCGGCCGAGACGCTGGAGCGGCTCACGGAGATCGCCGTCATCCTGTCGCTGTTCGCGGCCGGCCTCAAGCTGCGGACCGCCCTCTCCGACGGCCGCTGGCGCCTCCCGCTGCGCCTCGCCAGCCTGTCGATGACGCTGACCGTCTTCGGCGTGGCCGCGCTCGGCCACTGGGGCCTCGGCCTGAGCTGGGGCGCCGCCATCCTCCTCGGCGCCGTCCTCGCCCCGACCGACCCCGTCCTTGCCTCGGACGTCCAGATCGAGGACCCCGACGACGCCGACCGCCTCCGGTTCTCGCTCACCGGCGAGGCCGGCTTCAACGACGGCGCCGCCTTCCCCTTCGTCATGCTCGGGCTGGGGCTGCTGGGCCTCCACGACCTCGGCGCGGGCCTCTGGCGCTGGTGGGCCATCGACGTGGCCTGGGCCGTCGCTGGCGGGCTGGCCATCGGCGCCGGGCTGGGGCTGGCCGTCGGCCGCCTCGTCGTCTATCTCCGGCGCATCCAAAAGGAGGCCGTCGGGACCGACGACTTCCTGGCGCTCGGGCTGCTCGCGCTGAGCTACGGCGTGGCGCTGCTGCTCTCGACGTACGCCTTCTTGGCCGTCTTCGCCGCCGGCCTCGCGCTCCGCTCCGAGGAGCGCCGCGAGACGGGCGGCGAGCCCGCCGAGGACGTCGAGGCCATGGCCCGCCAGGGCGAGGCCGACGAGGTCGCCGTCGACCCGCACGCGGCGCCTGCCTACATGGCGAGCGCCGTCCTCGGCTTCGCCGAGCAGCTGGAGCGGATCGGGGGCGTCACGCTCGTCGTCCTCGTCGGGTCGCTGCTGCACCGGGCCGAGTGGAGCCTGGACGTGCTGTGGTTCGTGCCCGCCGTGTTCCTCCTCGTCCGGCCGCTGGCGGTCTTCCTCGGCATGGCCGGCTCCCCGACGACGGGCCTCCAGCGCCAGCTGATCGCGTGGTTCGGCATCCGCGGCATCGGCTCGGTCTACTACCTCATGTTCGCCGAGACGCACGCGCTCAGCGACGGGCTCACGGAGCGCCTGCTCGGGCTCGTCCTCACCACCATCGCCGTCAGCATCGTGGTGCACGGCGTCTCGGTGACGCCGCTCATGCGGTGGTACGGCCGCCGGGCGCGCGGGGAGGAGGCGAAGGCGGGCGCGTAACGCGACAGACCGCTCCCCCCGCCCAGACGCTCCCCCCGTCTACTCGTCGCCCTCCACGCTCTTCCCGGCCACGCCGAACTCGGAGCGCACGCCCGCCCGGATCGCGTCGGTCTCGGCCGCCAGCCGGTCGGCCTCGGCCGCCATCGCGTCGAGGCGGTCGCGGGCGTCGAGCGCCAGCGCGGCGACGGGCCGCACGAGCTGCCGCACCTGCCCGACGGCGCCGTCGACCTCTTCCGCCAGCTCGCGGTCGAGGCCGCCCCGGAGGTCGACGCGGAGCGTCTCCACGCGCCCCGAGAACTCGCGGACGGCGCGGCGGCGCTGGGCCGGGAGCACGATGAACCCGAGCGTCGCCAGCGCGCCGGCCGCCAGCAGGCCGCCCGTCACGTCGAACGCCGTCGTGGCGATGAGGACGACCGCGACGGCCCCGATGCCGGCCGCCGTCACGCCGCCCCCGACGCCCACGCCGACCGTGGTCGAGGCGCC
>CAYPVZ010000705.1:0-1928 GCA_964414235.1 uncultured Rhodothermales bacterium
GGGGCTGGCGATGCGCGTCGTCGGAGCGGTGCGGCGGGCGCTGGGGGACCGGCTGGACATCGAGAAGGAGGACAACCTCTCGGAGCGGCGCATCCTGACGCAGATCGGGCTGCTGCAGCGGCTGCTCAACGTCGGGATCGTGGTGTTCGCGGTGGGGGCGGTGCTGCTCCACTTCGAGTCGGTGCGGCGGGTGGGGACGGGGCTGATCGCGTCGGCGGGCGTGGCGGGGATCGTGCTTGGGTTCGCGGCGCAGCGGGTGCTGGGCAACCTGCTGGCGGGCATCCAGATCGCCGTCACGCAGCCGATCCGCGTGGACGATGTGGTGGTGGTGGAGGGCGAGTGGGCGCGCGTCGAGGAGATCACGCTGACGTACGTCGTGGTGCGGATCTGGGACCTCCGGCGGCTGGTGCTGCCGATCTCGTACTTCATCGAGACGCCGTTCCAGAACTGGACGCGGACGTCGGCGCGGGTGATCGGGACGGTGTACTTGCATACCGACTACACCGTGCCGGTCGAGGACGTGCGCGCGGCGGTCGGGCGGATCGTCGAGGGCTCGGCGCACTACGACGGCGGCGTGTGGCGGCTCCACGTGACCGACCTGGGCGAGCGCGGCGTCGAGATGCGGGCGATGGCGACGGCGCCGAACGCCGACCACGCGTGGGAGCTGCGGTGCGAGATCCGGGAGCAGTTGCTGGCGTGGCTCCGCGAGACGCACCCGGAGGCGCTGCCGCGGACGCGCGTCGTCTTCCCCGAGGGCGCGGGCGAGGGGGCCCGTGCGCCGCTGGCGATGCCGGAACGAATGGAGTAGGAGGGACGCGAGCGGCGGACGTGGCTACGTTCGCCGGTCATGGGCTTCCTGAACCCCTTCGTCCTCCTCGGCCTTGCGGCGGCGGCGATCCCGATCGTCGTCCACCTGTTCAACTTCCGCCGGCCGCAGCGCGTCGACTTCTCGACGCTCCGGTTCCTGCGCGAGATCGAGGCGACGGCGATGCGGCGCGTGCGCATCCGGCAGTGGCTGCTGCTGGCGCTGCGGACGCTGGCGATCCTGTTCCTCGTGCTCGCCTTCGCGCGCCCGACGCGAACGGCCGACGCAGGCGTCTTCGAGGAGGGCGCGGCGCGGAGCCTCGTCCTGGTCCTCGACAACAGCCGCTCGATGACGCTCCGCGACGCGCAGGGCGCGCTCGTCGACCAGGCCCGCCAGCTGGGCGCGGCGGTGATCGAGGCCGGCGCGAGCGGGGACGAGCAGACGGTACTGCCGGTCGCGCGTCCGCCCGAGTTCCGGCCGGTGCCGTACACGACGGCGGGCCCAGCGCTGGACGTGGTGGAGGCGCTGCCGGCGCTGGCGGGTGCCGAGCCGCTGACGGCGGCGCTGGCGCGGGCGGGGAGCCTGCTGGAGAGCGCAGCCCACCCGCGCCGCGAGATCGTGGTCGTGAGCGACCTCCAGGCGGCCACGTTCACCGACTCCGCCAGCGCGGCGCTGCCCGAAGGCGTGAGCGTGACGCTGCTGCCGCTGGGCGCGCGTCGGCAGGTGAATACGGCCGTGACCGACGTGCGGGTCGTGAGCCGGATCGTGGAGCCAGGGCGGCCGGTGCAGGTCGAGGCGACGGTCGTGCGCTACGGCGGCCGGCCGGGGACCGTCGGCGCGGCGCTGCTGCTGGACGGCGAGCGCGTGGCGGAAACGGCCGTCGACGTGGTGCCGGACGAGCCGGTGCGCGTGGCGTTCACCGTGACGCCGCCCGCGCGGGGCTGGCTGGGCGGCGAGGTCCGCATCGAGGCCGACGACGCGCCATGGGACGATGCGCGGGCCTTCGCGCTCCGCGTGCCGCCCCCGCCGCGCGTCTTGGTGGTCCGCGGCGACGGCCAGCGGGCCGACCTCGTCGCGCTGGCGCTGGGCGTGGCCGCCGAGTCGGGCGGGCTGGCGCTGAACG
>CAYPVZ010000706.1:0-1927 GCA_964414235.1 uncultured Rhodothermales bacterium
GGTCGCCCTCGTCGACGGCCGCCAGCTCAGCGCCACGGCCCTCCGGGCCGACCGTGACTCGACCTCGTTCGTCGCCCTCGACACTCGCGGCCTCGTGACGGTCCCGACGTCGGAGGTCGCGTCGGTCCGTGCCCTCGACCGGGCGCGGAACGTGCGATCCGGAGCCGTGCATGGCGCGGCGGGCGGTGCCCTCGGCCTGGGCGGGTTCGCGTTCCTGATCGGACACAGCCTCCGCGACTTCCACCTCAACGGCCCCGAGCCGTCGGAGGCCGAGAAGACTCAGCAGACGGTTTTCCTCACGGCCGCCGGGGCGACCGTGGGCGCGGCCGTCGGAGCCGTCGCCGGGGCTGGATTCGGGGCCCTCGTCCCCCGGCGGACGACGTGGCGGTTCGCCGTGCCCCCATCGCAGGCGCCTCTCGTCGAGCAGAGCGGTTCGGACCACGAGTGACGCGAGCCGACCGCTAGCTTTCGGCACCTCCGCCGATCTCGATGCGCCTCGTTCTCTCGCTCCTTTCCGTCCTGCTGGCGGCGTCCGCCAGCGCGCAGGATGCTTGTACCGACCTCGGCACGCTCCGCGGTGTCGTGACCGACGCCGAGACGGGCCAGCCGGTCGTCGGCGCCGGGGTGGCGATCCCGGCGCTGCGCCTCGGCACCGTCACCCAGCGCGACGGGAGCTTCGCGCTGGCCTGCGTGCCGGCGGGTGCGCACGACGTGCGCGCCGTGGCGTACCGCTACCACCCGGTGACGACGGAGGTCCGTGTGGGCGAGGCGTTCGACGTGGCGCTGGTGCCCGGCGCCGAGCCCGGCTGCGCGGCGATCCACGAGCACGGGGCGGGCGGGCGGCCTGTGGAGCCGGAGGGCGGGAGGTAGCCGCGTTCCGATCTTCCGGGCATGGACTTCTTTACCCTCCGTGCCCTTGCCCGCGAGTGGGATGCTCTCTTTGAGAGTGCCCGCCTCGGTGCCGCGTGGACGCAGAGCCCGCGGGAGCTGAGCCTCGGCCTGTCGAAGGACGGCGCCGAGCACACGATCCGCGTGGTCTGCGACCCGGCGCTCCCGCTCCTCTTCCGGACGGCCGGCACGGGCCGCCAGCGCCGCAACACGGCCGACGTCCTCGCCGGTCTGGGCGGTCGCACGGTCGAGGCGGTCCGCGTCGCCGAGCGCGACCGGCACGTGTTCGTGGACCTCGACGACGGGAGCCGGCTCCAGGTCGTCCTGTTCGGGTCGGCCCCGAACGTGTTCTGGGTGGAGGGCGAGACGGTCCGCGCGGCGTTCCTGGACGAGGCGGAATGGGTCGGGAGACCGGCGCCCGAGCCGCGCTCGGCGCCGCCCGTCGAGACGGCGGAGGCCTTCGCCAGTCGCTGGCGGTCCGACCGGAAGACCGTCGAGCAGGCGCTCGCCGGGGCCGTGCCGCTGTTCACGCGCGCCCTCGCTGCCGAGGCCGCCACACGCGCGGGCCTCGACCCGGACGCGCCGCCCGACGGCATCGATCCCGAGGCGCTGTTCGAGGCCGCCCGCGCGTTCGAGGCTGCGCTCGACGTGCCGCAGCCGCAGGTGATCTGGCGCGGCAGCGTGGCCGAGGCGTTCGCGCTCGTGCCGCTGGCCGTCGTCCCGGAGGGCTGGCGGGCCGAGGCGTTCGAGACGGTCGACGCGGCGCTCTCGGTCTGGGCGCGGCGGGTGCTCGCGCAGCGCGCCTACCGCGCCGACTACGCGCCCCTCGAAAAGGCGCTGGCCGCTGCCGCCGACCGCCGCCAGCGCACGGCCGAGGCCATGCTCGACGAGCTGGCGCAGCCCTCGCGCGCCGACCGCTACGAGACCTGGGGCCACCTCCTGATGGCGGCCGGGAATGCGCCGCCCGGCCGCGCGTCGGTCACGCTGGCGGACATCGTCGGCGGCAGCGGCGAGCCGGTCGAGATTCCCCTCGACCCGG
>CAYPVZ010000707.1:0-1926 GCA_964414235.1 uncultured Rhodothermales bacterium
ACCACGAGGTCCTCGGCAAGCCCGCCGACGACGACGCGGCGCGTGCCACGCTGGCCCGACTGGCGGGCCGTACGCACACGGTCGCCACCGGGCTGGCGCTCCGCCTCAACGACCGCGAGACGACGGCCCATGCCATCACGGCCGTCACGTTCGCTCCGCTCTCGGACGCCGAGATCGCGGCCTACGTCGCGACCGGCTCGCCGCTCGACAAGGCCGGCTCGTACGGCATCCAGGACGACCACGGCGCGCTGTTCGTGGAGCGGATCGAGGGCGACTACTTCAACGTCGTCGGGCTCCCGTTGCGGACGCTCTACGCCACGCTCCGCGCCTTCGTCCCGGACCTCATCACTCTCGCCTGATCCATGCGCCTGCTCCTCGTCGTCGCCCTCACCGCCCTCGTCGGCTGCTCGGACCGGAAGCCACCGGAGCCAGAACCGACGCCCACGCCGGAGATCCCAACGGCCGTCGCCAGCGGCACGGCGGTGACCGATCTCGTCAAGGCCAACCCGCGCCTGCGCACCCTCGCTCGCCTCCTCGACGCCTCCGGCCTCGCCGCGACGCTCCGCGACACGGCCGCCACCTACACGCTCTTCGCCCCCTCCGACGATGCCTTCGCCACGCTGGGGGATGACGCCGTCGCCGCGCTGGCGGCCGACTCCGCCGCGGCCCGCGCGCTTCTGGAGAAACATCTGCTCATGACGCGGATGCTGACGCTGGACGTTTTCCCAGACCTGTCCATCGAGACGATGGGCGGCACAGAGGTTGCCTTCGAAGAGGCCGGTGAAGGCCTGGCCGTGCGCGGTCCGTCCGGCACCGGCCGCGTCCTCGACGCCGACCTCGATGCCGACAACGGGGTCATCCACATCATCGATGGCCTCCTCGCCCGCTAGTCCCTCTTCCAGATGTCCGACGCTCCCGTCTATCTCCTCGTCGGTGGGACCGGCGGGATCGGCGAGGCGCTCGCCCGCCGGCTGGCGGCCGACGGCGCCCACGTCGTCCTGGGGGCGCGAAATGAGGCGCGGCTGAGCGCGCTCGCCTCCGAGATCGGTGGGCTGGCGTTCTCGCTCGACGCGACCGACTCCGAGGCCGTCGACGGCCTCCTCCGCGCGGCCCTCGACGCGCACGGCCGGATCGACGGCGCCGCCAACCTCGTCGGCTCGATCCTCATCAAGGCGGCCCACGCCACCTCCGCCGACGAGTTCGAGGAGACACTCCGACTCAACCTGCACTCGGCGTTCCACCTCGTCCGCGCCGCCGCCAAGGCGATGCAGCGGCAGGCCGAGGGCGGCTCGATCGTCCTGATGTCGAGCGCGGCGGCGCGGCACGGGCTCGCCAACCACGAGGCCATCGCGGCGGCCAAGGCCGGCGTCGAGGGGCTGGCGCGCGCCGCGGCGGCGACGTACGCTCCGCGTGGCATCCGCATCAACGTCGTCGCGCCCGGGCTCATCCGGACCCCGCTCTCGGCGCGGATCGTGGCCTCGGACGCGGCGGAGGCCGCCTCGGCCAGCCTCCACCCGCTCGGCCGCATCGGCGAGCCGGACGACGTCGTCGACGCCCTGGCCTTCCTCCTCGACCGCCAGCGGAGCGGCTGGGTTACCGGCCAGACGCTGGGCGTCGATGGCGGGCTCGCCACCGTCCGCTCACGCTGACGGGTCGCACACGCTTCGCGCTCTCCTTCCCGTTCGTCCCTCATGTCGCTGATCCTCAAGGTCTCGACCGCCCTGCTGCTGGTCCTCGCGGGCCTGTGGGGCGCCGAGGCCCGCCGTCCCCACCCCGCCCCCTCATCGCCCTGGGCCGCCGCCGCGCTCTCGGTCGAGCGCGTCGCCGACTCGCTCTCGACCGAGGCCACCGTGGGCCAGCTCGTGGCCGCCAGCACCATCGATGACCTCGACAGCCTCATCGCCAACGGGCGACTCGGGCGTGTCG
>CAYPVZ010000708.1:146-1926 GCA_964414235.1 uncultured Rhodothermales bacterium
CCAACGCATGGAGCAGCGCTCCCAACGCATGGAGCAGCGCTCCCAACGCATGGAGCAGCGCTCCCAACGCATGGAGACGGCACGCCTGCCCGGTGAACGGCGATTCCGGCTCCATCCGCTGCGATCCCCGCGCGCCCTGTGCCGTTCGCCTTCTGGAGAGCCGCGCCCACCGCCCGGCCCGCCGCTAAACTGCCCGACCGCCCCCGCCGCCCCCATGCCCGCCATCCCCGACGCCACCATCGACGAGGTCCGCGCCGCCTCCGACCTGGTGGACGTGGTCTCGGACCGCGTGCGCCTCAAGAAGCAGGGGCAGCGCTACGTCGGCCTCTGCCCGTTCCACAACGAGAAGTCGCCGTCGTTCTCCGTCGACGCGGCGCAGAACCTCTACTACTGCTTCGGCTGCCGCCGGGGCGGCGACGTGTTCAAGTTCGTCGAGGAGATCGAGGGCGTCGGCTTTCTCGACGCCGTCCGCCTGCTGGCGGACCGCGCGGGCATCGAGATCGTCGAGGAGGGCGCCAGCCCGGAGGCCGACCGCCGCGGCGCACTCCACGCGGCGCTCCGCTTCGCCGCCGGCTATTTCTACAAGACCCTCGGCACGCCGGCCGGTACGCGCGGCGTCGAGTACCTCCGCCAGCGCGGCTTCTCGCGGGAGGCCGTCCGCGAGTTCGGCATCGGCGTCGCCACCGTCGACTGGGACGGCCTCGTGCGCGCCGCCACCGAGGCCGGCTACAAGCCCGAGGTCCTGGAGGCCGTCGGGCTGGCCCGCGAGCGCAGCGGCGGCGGCCACTACGACGTGTTCCGCGACCGGCTCATGTTCCCCATCCTGTCGCCCATCGGCAAGGTCCTCGGCTTCGGCGGCCGCATCCTGCCCGACACGCCGACCGCCAGCGACGACTACACGCCGGCCAAGTACGTCAACTCGCCCGAGACCGAGGTCTACCACAAGAGCCGCGTGCTCTACGGCATGAAGCAGGCCAAGCGCGCCATCCGCACCGAGCGCGAGGCCATCGTCGTCGAGGGCTACGCCGACGTCGTCTCGCTGTGGGACGCCGGCGTGCGCAACGTCGTCGCCGCCAGCGGCACCGCGCTGACGCCCGCCCAGATCGACCTCCTCAAGAAGCTCGACGTCCAGCGCCTGATCCTCCTCTTCGACGCCGACGCCGCCGGCCAGGGCGCCGCCCGCAAGGGCGTCGACGTCGCGCTCGACGGCGGCCTCGCGCCCTACGCCGTCGCCCTCCCCGACGGCGCCGACCCCGACTCCTTCGTCCGCCAGTTCGGCGCCGACGCCTTCCGGGCCGTCCTCCGCGAGGAGCGCCTCGACTTCGTCGAGTTCCTCGTGGCGCAGGCCCGCCGCTCCGGCGCGCTGGCGACGCCCGAGGGCAAGAGCGCCGCCGTCCGCGAGGTCGTCGCGACCATCCAGCGCCTCGGCGACCCCATCCAGGCCGGCGAGTACCTCCGCCGCGCCGCCGACGCGCTCGACGTCTACGAGTCCGACCTCCGCCGCCAGTTCGAGGGGCAGGCCGCCCCGCGCGAGCGGCCGCGGCCCGAGCCGGAGCCCTACTCCGAGGCCCGCCCCGCGCCGCCCGCCCCCGACGTCCGCCCCGAGGAGGAGTCGCTCATCCGCCTCATGCTCCAGCACGGCGCCCCGATGGTCGAGCACGTCCTGACCCGGATGTGCATCGAGGATTTCACGCCGGGCGCGGCCCAGGCCGTCGTGGAGGCCGTCATCGCCCAGATCGACGCCGGCGCCGTCGAGGCCGGGCCCTTCGTGCGCGGCGAG
>CAYPVZ010000709.1:0-1924 GCA_964414235.1 uncultured Rhodothermales bacterium
AAGCGAGCCCTCGGGCGCCAGCGCCTGCACACGCTCGAAGCCGACGCGCGCGCTGTCGGTCCGCCCGATCATGAGCCGGCGCTCGGCGAGAAGCACGAGAGCATCGACGTTGTTCGGATCGGCGTCGAGCGCGGTACGCAACTCCTGGACCGGGCGCATCGGGTCCGCCGGGTCGAACGTCGCCGCCTCGGCGAGCGCGACGCGAACCCTGGGGTCGTCGTCGAGCTCCAGGCTCTTCTCGAAGTCGGCGATGGCGCGGCGGGCCCACTGGACGCTCGCCGTGGGATCGGTCGGCGCCGAGGTGAACGCCGCCGTGAGGTAGTACCGGCCCGACTCGAACCAGCCGCTGGCGGTGCCCGCGGCCGCGAACGCATCGGCGGCCGTCTGGAGAGAGTCCGGCAGTGGAGGCGTGTCAGCAGGGATGGGCGCCGCAGCTCCGACCGTCTCGCTCTCCGCTGGCGTCGAGGGCTCAGGCTGATCCGAAAGCAGGGTCGCGCCGTAGAGCACGACGACGACGAGCACGCCGAGCCCCGCGACGATCAGCCCCTGCCGTCCCGGCGCCGACGACGGGCGCTCCGTGGCCCGAGCCGCGACCGGTGCCTCAGCCGTGGGTCCTGTCGCGACCGCCAGCGGCGCGCCGCACGCGTTGCAAAACCGGGAGCCAGAAGGCGGATGCGCTCCACACGATGCGCAGACCCTCCCCGATTCTTCCGAGGTCGGAACGGAGTCGAGCGTAGTGGAGACCGGCATGCCGCAGAGGTCGCAAGCCGTCGCGCCCTCTGCCAGCGCGGCCCCACAGGAGTCGCAGACGTTGGCCATGCTACTGCCCGTCGCCGCTGGCAAGCCGCTCGACGCCCTCATCCTCGACGCGCCGCCGGAACTCCTGAGCCGGCTTGAAGACGGGCGCCATGCGCCGCGGGACCGGGACCGGCGTGTCCGTGCGCGGGTTGCGCGCCGTGCGCGGCGCCCGCTCGACCGACCGAAACGTCCCGAAGCCGCGGAGTTCGACGCGGTCCCCCTCCGCGACGGCATCGAGCACCGTGTGCATGAACCCGTCGACGACGGCCTCCGTTTCCAGCTTGGTGAGGCCGGTGGCTTCTGCGATGCGGTCGACGATTTGCGCTTTGGTCACGTCTCCAAGTCCAGGCGAGGGGCCATGATACGAGCCCTCTGCGGACGACAGTGGCGTGCCCCCCCTCGCTGGGGTTAGTTTTCACGAGCCGAATCGGAGTTCCACCGTCCCCCCATCGATGCGCGTTCTGTTCGTGGCCGGCGAGGTCGCCCCATTCACCGAGACCACCCCGACCGCCACTTCTCTTCGCGTCCTCCCCGAGGCGCTCCAGGAAAACCACGACGTCGAGCCTCGGATCGTCATGCCGCGCTACGGGGTCGTCTCGGAGCGGCGGAACCGGCTCCACGAGGTGATCCGGCTCTCCGGGGCCGAGATCGAGGCGGGGCCGGCGAAGGATACCCTCAAGGTCAAAGTGGCCTCGATTCCCGGCATCCGGCTCCAGGTCTACTTCATGGACTCGGTCCACTTCTTCAAGCGGAAGGGGATCTACAAGGACCGCCGTAGCGAGACCATCTTCGAGGACAATCCGGCGCGAGCCCTCTTCTTCGCACGGGCCGCGCTCTCGACGACCGAGAAGTTGGGCTGGAGCCCCGACGTGGTCCACGCATCGGGCTGGATCGGCGCCTTCGTGCCGCACGTGCTCCGCACGGAGGGAGCAGACAACGAACTGTTCCAGAACGCCCGCTCCGTCTACACGCCCGATGGCGGCGACGCCTACGACCCGATCCTGACGGCCGAGGTGGCCGAGTCGCTCGGGCTCCCCTCCGAGTGGGCCGGCCAGACGCTCCGCCAGATCGGCCTCAGCACCGCCCATGGCGTCGCGTACGTCGGCGACGACGCGGCGCCATGGGC
>CAYPVZ010000710.1:0-1917 GCA_964414235.1 uncultured Rhodothermales bacterium
GCGGTCCCCTGTGCAAGCAGATCCTGCGGGGCCAGGAGGGCCGCCAGCAGGACGGTGCGCATGAGCCAGGAAAGAGGTGCGGTTACTCAGCCGCTCTCTCTTTCCTGGCAGTCACGGTGAGCGTCGGCAGATTCGTCCCGGTCGCCACCAGCCGGTCTCCGTCGCGGACGGACCCGACGCCCTCGGGCGTGCCCGTGTAGATCAGATCGCCCGGCTCCAGCGTGAACACCGACGACAGGAACGAGACGATCCGCGCGACCGAGAACACCATGTGGTCGGTCGTGCCGCGCTGGCGCTCCTCACCGTTGATGGCCAGTGCGATCTCCAGCGCCTGCGGGTCGCCGACGGCTGCGGCATCCGCCAGCGGGCCGAGCGGGGCGAACGAGTCGAACCCCTTGGCAATGCTCCACGGCCCTTTTTTGGCTTTGGCCTCCGCCTGGAGATCGCGCGCGGTCAGGTCGAGGCCGAGCGCGTAGGCCGCGACGTGGCCGAGCGCATCCGCCTCGGCGATGTGCCGGCCGCCCTCGCCGATGACCGCCACCAGCTCCAGCTCATGATGCACGTCGTCGGACTGGCGGGGTAGGACGATCTCGCCGCCGTCCGGCACGAGGGCCGTCGTGGGCTTGAGGAAGACGACGGGCTCGGCCTCCGAGACGTCGCCCATCTCGTGGACGTGCGCGACGTAGTTGCGGCCGATGCAGAGGATCTTGCCCGGCCGCACCTCGCGGCCGTCGGGAAGGGTGAGGGTCATCCGGAGTCAGGGGGGAGCGGGGATCCGGAAGATCCGCGCTGGCGACGCGCGCCGCCAGCGGCGGGCGAGATCGGCTCCCTCTATGCTGCGAAGAGGTACGGCTTCCACGCCTCCTCACCCGTTCCGATGAGGTCGCGCATGTACATCACGTGGCTCGGTCGGAACGGGCGCTTGCGCATCGTGAAGCCGGCCTCATCGGGCGTCCGGTTGCCCTTCTTGTTGTTGCACGGCGTGCAGGCCGCGACGAGGTTCTCCCACGAGTCCGGCCCGCCGCGCGACTTCGGCATCACGTGGTCGATGGTCAGCCGCTCGGCGGCGCCGCAGTAGACGCAGCGGTGGCCGTCGCGCCGGAGCACGTTGCGCCGCGTCAGGAGCACCTTCCGGTACGGCACGCGGACGTATCGCTTGAGCCGGACGACGCTCGGCCAGGGGTAATCCGCCAGCGTGGTGCGAAGCGCGCGGTCCGTCCGCATCTCCACCATCTCGGCCTTGTGCAGGAACACGAGCCCGACGGCCCGCTCCACGCTGCACACCGACAGCGCCTGGTAGTCCTGGTTGAGGACCAGGACGTGGCCGGCGAGCGCGCTCATGGCTGGCCCGCTGTGCGGGCGCCCGGCCGAGCCGGCTGAGGACCGTGGGGGGACGACGTTGGGAAGGCGACGCGGGCGGCGAGAGCCGCGGTTGCAGCCGGCCCCGGTGCCGGCCGGTTGTGATGATACGAAGAAGCCCCCCGGCGGCAAGTGCCGCCGGGGGGCCGTAACGGATGCCTAACAGGCGCGGGCGCCGGACGTTACTGGCAGTTCGAGGCCGCCTCGCGACGCCACGTCTGCGAGCGCCCGAGGGCGCGGATGCCGATGTAGCCGCGGAGGTAGAGCCGGTCCGAGTTGCCCTCGACCAGGTTCATGATCGCGCTGTACGTCCGGCCCGACTTCGGGTCGATGATGCTCCCGCCGCGGTACCGGCCGTCGTCGAGGCGGAAGCCGCTCATGATCCGCTCGTTGCGGAGGACCCGGCCGTTGTAGCGCTCGGCACAGTCGACGCACCGGCCGCCGTTGACCGTCAGGCGAACGATGTCGCCGACGAGCGTCTGGCCCTCCTGGTAGATCTTGACGTACGACTTGACGGAGCCGTCCTCGTCGTCGACGGTGGCCCAGCAGCCGACGGGT
>CAYPVZ010000711.1:0-1917 GCA_964414235.1 uncultured Rhodothermales bacterium
GCGTCGAGGGCGTCGCGGTGGCGGACCCGCGCCGCGTTCGTCGCGAACCGCGCATCGACCTCCAGCCCGAGCACCTCCGCCAGCGCCGCGAACTGGCGGTCCGTGCCGACGGCGAGGACGACCTCGCCCGAGGCCGTCGCGTAGGGCGTGCCGTAGGGCGCGATGTTGGGATGCGCTGAGCCGAGGCGCTGCGGCGCGACGCCGGCCGTGAGCCAGTTCGTGGCCTGGTTGGCCAGCGACGCCACGGCCGCCCCGAGCAGCGACACCCGGACGTGCGCCCCCTCGCCGGTCCGCTCCCGGGCCAGCAGCGCCACGAGCGCCGCCTCCTTGAGCTGGTGCGCCGCCAGCACATCGACGAGCGCGACCGGCATCTTGGTCGGCGGGCCGTCCGCCGGGCCGTTGAGGAACGTGAAGCCGGCCTCCGCCTGGATCACGGCGTCGTAGCCCGCCCGCGGGTCGCCGGGCCCGTAGCCGTCCACCTCGACCACGATCAGGCGCGGGTGGCGCTGGCGGAGCGTCTCGGCGTCGGCGCCGAGGCGGGCGGCCTGGCCCGGGCGGTAGGACGAGACGACGAGGTCGGCGGTCGCCACGAGCCGGTGGAGCACGCCGCGGCCCGCCTCGGTCGCGAGGTCGAGCGTGATGGACGCCTTGCCCCAGTTGACGGCGCAGAAGTAGGCCGGGCGGTCGTCGGCGGGGTCCTCGCTGGCGAGGTGCCAGCGGCGCGTGACGTCGCCGCCGGGCGCCTCCACCTTGACGACGCGCGCCCCGTGCTCGGCGAAGAACATCCCCACGCTCGGCCCGGCGAGCACGCTCGCCAGCTCGACCACGACGAGGCCTTCGAGCGGAGACACGGGGCGCGTCGGGCTAGGCGGCCTCCTTCGCCGCGGCGTCGAGCGCCTCGAACACGTCGTCCGGCATCTCGATCTCGGCCGCGGCGCAGTTCTCCTCCAGGTGCTCCACGGAGCCCGTGCCCGGGATCGGCAGCATCACCGGCGAGCGCTTGAGCAGCCACGCCAGCGCCACCTGGCTCTTCGAGGCGCCGAGCTGGCGGGCCGCGTCGTCGAGCAGCTCGCTCTCGGAGAGCTTGCCGGCGTTGAGCGGGAACCACGGGATGAAGCCGATGCCCTCGGCCTCGCAGAAGTCGAGCACGTCCTCGCTTTTCCGCGTGCCCAGGTTGTACTCGTTCTGGACCGTCGCGACGCTCAGCCCGGCGTCCTGGGCCGCCTTGATCTCGTCGACCGAGACCTCCGAGAGGCCGACGAGGCGCACCCAGCCTTCGTCCTGGAACTCCTTCAGCACGGCGAACTGCGCGGCCCGGTCCTCGTCGGGGTCGATCCGGTGGAGCTGGTACAGGTCGATGGTGTCGACCTCCAGCCGGCGCATCGACATCTGGACGGCCTGGCGGAGGTAGTCCGGCTTGCCGTCCGAGATCCACTGGTTGGGGCCGGTGCGGAGGAGGCCGCCCTTGGTGGCGACGACGAGCCCGTCGGGGTAGGGGAAGAGCGCCTCGGCGAGGATCTCCTCCGAGACGAACGGCCCGTAGCTGTCGGCCGTGTCGATGAAGTCGACGCCCAGCTCGACGGCGCGCTCGACGACGCGGACCGCCTCGTCGAAGTCGGCCGGCGGGCCCCAGATGCCCTTGCCGGTGATGCGCATGGCCCCGAACCCGAGGCGGTGGACGGTGAGCCCGTCGCCCAGGTCGAAGGTGCCAGAGGCGTGGACGGGCTGGTCGGTGGTGGCGGTGTACGGCATGGTCGGAATGGAGAGCGGGCGGGTTGGATCGCCCGTCGCCGTCGCCGTTCCGTGAAACGCACACGCCCCGCCGCGCCTCGACCCTGCCCGCCTCGGCGTCGAGGCGGGCAGGGTACCCCGGCTGCCGCGTTTGGGGTACCCCGGCTGCCGCGTTTGGGGTACCCC
>CAYPVZ010000712.1:0-1913 GCA_964414235.1 uncultured Rhodothermales bacterium
GGCTGCTCCCTGGGTCGGGCACGCCCGCCTCCGACGTCCGCCCCGGTGGGCTGCTGGCGCTCGCCCTCATGGACGGCCTGCCGGCCGAGGAGCGCGGGCGCCTCGCGCGGGCCCTGGCCGAACGCCTCGTCTTCCCCTACGGCGTCGCCTCGCTGGCCCAGACGGATTCCCTGTTCCACCCGTACCTGACTGCGCCGGCCTACTACACGCCCGAGTCGGCCCGGACCAACGGGGCCGTGTGGACGTGGCTCTCCGGCCCGGTCGCCACGCTGATGGCTGAGACCGGCGGCGGCGCCCCGGCCGCCGAGCTGGTCGACGCGATGGCCCGGCTGCTCCTCGACGCGGGCGCGGTCGGCGCCATTCCCGAGCTCGTCGCCGGCCACCCGCGCGCCAGCGGCGACGTGCCCGAGGTCGGCGGCGCGCCCGTCAACCCGTGGAGCCTCGCCAGCTTTATCGAGGCTACGATGGAGGGCCTCGTCGGCGTGCGCTACCCGACCGCCGACACCCTCGTCGTCGCGCCGCAGCTCCCCGAGGCCTGGGGCGAGACCACCGTCCGCCTTCGCCTCGGCGACGGCACTGTCGGCCTCCGGCTGGCGCCCGGCGCCGACGGGCTGGAGGCGCAGGTCGAGCCCGGAGGCGACCGGCCCGAGACGGCGACGCTCGTGCTGGAGGCCGCCGGCCGGCGCGTGGCCGTCCCGCTGGCGGTCGCCCAGGGCGACACCGCCAGCGCCGCGCGCCCCGCCTTCGCCGTCTCGCTCTCCGGCTCCGGCGCCACCGTCGACGGCGACGAGGTCCCCTCTGGGCCGGCCGCCAGCGGCGGCGACGCCTGGGACGGTTTCGCCTTCGCCCAGCCCGAGCTGCGCGACGAGTACCCCGTCATGCGCGCCGTCGCCGACCAGCGCTCGCTCGCCGACGCCCAGATCCTCCGCGACAACCCGGCCGCCTCGGTCCTCCTCACCCAGCCCGACCCCTCCGGCGACGACTGGGGCGGCACCAGCACCTTCACCTACCCCACCGGCGTCCAGCCCGGCGTCCTCGACGTCACCTACCTCGAGATCGCCAGCGACGACTCCACGACCTACTTCCGCGCCGAGTTCGCCGCGCTCTCGGAGACGCCCCAGACCATGGTCGCCTTCGCCCTCGACACCGACGAGGGTGGTGCCACGACCGTCGGCCGCGGGGCCAATTACGACTTCCCCGACGACGACGCCTACGAGTACGTCATCTTCGTCGGTGACGGGCTCCTCGTCGAGGACGCCGCCGGACGCGCGCTCGGCCGTCTCTCGGCCGGCTCCACCGTCTTCGACCCGGCCTCCGGCTCGCTCCAGTTCGCCCTGCCCACCTTCATCGTGCCCGCGCTCCGACGCGCCCGCGTCTCCATGCTCGTCGGCGCGCTCGACCCCGACGGCGACGTCGGCAGCTTCCGCCGCGTCGAGCGGACCGCCTCCGAGGACGTCGGCGGCGGGCGCGTCGACCCCCGCTCGCCCAACGTCTACGACTTCGTCGGCGGCTACACCCGCTAAGCCATGAAGACCGCCCTCTCGCGCGTCGGCGCCTACGCCGTCCTCGTCCTGTTCGCCCTGCTGGCGGTCTTCCCCATCTCGCGGATCCTGACGATCTCGCTGCGCCCGAGCGACCAGCTCCTCTCGCGCTCGCTGGCGGTCATCCCCGAGGGCGCCACCCTCGACAACTACCGCCAGCTCCTCACCGAGACGCCCTTCCTCCGGTGGCTCGGCAACAGCCTCCTCGTCGCCGCCGTCGTCACCATCACCGGCGTGGCCCTCGCCTCGACCGCCGGCTACGCGCTCAGCCGGCACCGCTTCACGGGGCGCAAGGCGGCGCTCTCGGGCATCCTCGTCACCCAGATGTTCCCGGCGACGATGCTCCTGCTGCCGCTCTCCATCGTCCTCATC
>CAYPVZ010000713.1:0-1909 GCA_964414235.1 uncultured Rhodothermales bacterium
GGGGGCGCGGCCGCCGCGTGGCGGGCGAGCGCGCGGAGGCGGGCGGTCACGCCGGGGCGGGGGGGCGGGGAGGGAACGCGAGTGCGGAGCGCACGGACGCTTCCCGGGCGGGGAGGTTCACGAAGAGGCCGCGGGGACGGGCGTCTCGGTCACACCGGCGACTCCGTCGCCGCCGGCCTCGTCGGGCTGGCGGTCCGCGCCGGCCGACGGCTCGGCCTCCCCGTCCGCATCCACGCCCTCGCCCGTAGCATCGGAGGCGAATGCCTGCGCGGCCTCGGCCTCGGTCCGCTCGCGGTGGCGGCGGAACCCGCCCATCCGCGACCACAGGCGGCGGAGCGTGGCCTTGCGCGGGCGGTGCCGCTTCTCGTGGAGCGAGGCGACGACGCCGCCGGCCACGAGGATGAGGCCAGAGAGGTAGACCCAGAACACAAACGCCAGGATCAGCCCGAACACGCCGCCGAGCCCGCCGAGCCCCTCACTCTGCGCAGCATAGCGGTTGAAGTCGGCCACGTAGGTCGCGTAGTAGGCGAAGCCGTTCTTGGCTCCCTCGAACAGGATGGCCGCCAGCGCCGCGCCGGCGAGCGCGCTCCGAAACGGCGGCCGCGGCCGCGGCACGAAGAAGTAGAGCTGGACCAGCATCCCGACCGTCAGCACGTACGGGACGAGGAAGGTCACGATCTGGAGCAGCCCGCCCGTGAGGTAGGCCACGACGCCCGCGTCGAGCCCGAGCTGCGCCGCCAACGCCCCGCTCCGCGCGCTGAGCACGCGGACCGCCGCCGTCGTCGCGAACGACAGGAGGAACAGCGTGCCCACCTGCGCCGCCATGCGGATGTCGAACAGGTAGCCCCCGAGGATCGTCCGCATCCGGTGCCGGCTCTCACCCATCGCGGCGCCGACCACGTAGCGCAGCGTGGAAAACATCGTGACGATGGTCACGGCGAAGAAGAGACCCGCGACGATGGTGATGGTGCCAGACGCTTCTTGAAGCTGGAGCACCAGCTCGACGAGGCCGTCCGACTGGCCCTCGGGCAGGAACGCGCGGAGGTAGCCCGAGACGGTCGTGAACGGGTCCTCCTGGCGGAGGACGAGGCCGAAGATGCCGGTCGCCAGCGCCAGCAGCGGCAGCAGCGTGACGAGGGTCTTGAACGCGATGGCCTGCGCCCACAGGAACACCGGCGCCGTCATGAACACCTTCAGCAACCCACCGCCGTAGTACCGGGGGAGGGTGATGGCCTTCTGAGCGTGTCGCGCGACGGTTCGGAGCATCGGGCCAGAGTACGACGAGGGCACCCGGCGGGTCCATCCCGCCCGCTGGGGCTGCCTTCCGTCCACGCGGGCTGCGCGCACCGCCAGCGGGTCTGCCGCCGCCCACCCCGGCTATCGGCGGCTCCGAACCGCGCCCCGGCAGAAAGGCACGCGCCGTAACATCGGGCATCCCCCCAGCCGTGCCGGATGCGCCGTCTCGCCCTGCTGCTGTGGGCGTGCGTCTCGCTGGCACGCGCACAGGGTCCGTCCTATGACGTCCACCCGGACTATCTCGTCCAACACTACACGGTCGAGGATGGGCTCCCGTCGAACATCATCCAGGATTTCGCGCTCCAGCCAGGCGGCTACCTCTGGCTGGCGACGGCCGACGGGCTCGCCCGCTTCGACGGGGCGGCGTTTACGGTCTACGACGCGGCCAACGCGGGCCTCCGCACGAGCCGCGTCCTCGCCGTCGCCATCGACACGACGGTCCACTCGATCGACGGCCCCGTGTGGTTCTCGGCCGGCGACTCTGACCTGTACCGGCTCCAAGACGGTGTCGCCTCGTCGCTGACCGACGACACAGCCATCACCGGTAGCCTCCCGTTCGCCGTGACGTTCGAGCGCGACTCGACCTGGATCCGGACGACGGACGGCGTCTGGG
>CAYPVZ010000714.1:0-1901 GCA_964414235.1 uncultured Rhodothermales bacterium
CTCCACGACCTCCGCCAGCCGGAACGGGACCCGCTCGAACACGATCTGGCCGGACTCGATCTTGGCCACGTCGAGCAGGTCGTTGATGAGCGCCAGCAGCTGGTCGGCCGAGAACGAGAGGGCGCTGAGGAACTGGCGCTGCTCGTCGTCGAGGGGCGTCTCGCGGAGCAGCGCGCCCATGCCGAGCACGGCGTTGAGCGGCGTCCGCATCTCGTGGCTCATGTTGGCGAGGAACTCCTCGCGGGCGCGGCTGGCGCGCTCGGCCGTCTCGCGCGCGGCCACCAGCTCGTCCATCACGCGCCGCCGCTCGGTCACGTCGCGGGCCACGGCCTGCGTCCCGATCGGGAGGCCGTCCTCGACCAGGAGCTGGACGTTCTGCCCGATCCAGAACGGCTCCCCGTCGGCGGCGACGATAGGGAACTCGAGGTACGTGTTGGGCACGCGCGCCTCCACCTGCTGGGTGTAGAACGCGACCACTTCCTCCTGGTACTCCGGCGCAACGAGCGCCCAGAACGGCATCCCGACGAGCTCGTCCTCGGCGTACCTCGTGCGGTGGACGGCGACGGCGTTGACGAACGTGAGGTGGCCCGTGAGGTCGGAGCCGTAGATGAGGTCCTGGCTGTTCTCGACGACCTGCTTGTAGCGGCGCTCGCTCTCCGCCAGCGCCTGCGACGCGAGGTGGCGCTCGGTCACGTCCTGCGCCGTCCCCACGAACCGGACGGGGTGACGGACCTCCCCCTCCCCCTCGAACAGGACGATCCCCCGCGCTGACACCCACCGGACCTCGCCGGAGTCCCAGACGACGCGGAACGAGGCCTCGTAGACGCCATCAGAGACCGGATCGTAGGCCGCTGCCAGTCGGGCCTCGACGTCGGGCCGGTCGTCCGGGTGAATCCGGACCATGATGTCCTCGGAGCGCACGTCGGCGTCGGGGGCGTAGCCGAAGATGACGAGGCAGCGAGCGTCGGTGTGGCCCTCGCCGCCGATCGGGGCGTCCCACGTGCCGAGGTCGACCGCGTCGAGGGCCACGCGGAGCCGGGCCTCGCTCTTACGGAGGGCGTCCTCGGCCGCCTTGCGATCGGTGATGTCGCGGAGCGTGGCCGTGAACACCTCGCGGTCGTCGTCGAGACGGACCGGCGTGATCGCCAGCTCGCAGGGAAACTCCGAGCCGTCGGCGCGGAGCGCGGGGACCTCGATCCGCGTACCGAGGACCGGGCCCTCCCCGGTCGCGAGGTAGCGTGTCATGCCGGTCCGGTGGGCCTCCCGGAGACGCTCCGGGATGAGGAAGGAGGCCATGACCTTCCCCACCACGTCCTCGGCCCGGTACCCGAACGTCGCCTCGGCGGCCGGGTTGAACTCCACGATCCGCCCCGCGGCGTCGATGGTGACGACGGCGTCGATGGCCGACTCGAACACGCCACGCTTGAGCGCCTCGCTGGCGACGAGCGCCTCCTCCGCCATCTTCCGTTCGGTGATGTCGAGGCCGTAGCCGAGCACCTGGGTCGTCTGGCCGTTGTCGTCGACGACGGGGCTCACGAACCGGACGAAGTGGCGCATCTCGCCCTCCCGGTTCCGGAACGACTCCTCGAACTGGACCGGCTTCTGCGTCCGGGCGACCTCGCGGATCGTCTCCATGCGCCGGCGCGAGACGTCGACCGGCAGCCCGCGCATGAGGGCGTACTCCTCGTCGGTCTTGCCGAGGAGCGCGTCGCGGATCTCTGGGTCGCGAATCGCACTCGGCGTGACGTAGCGGTACCGGGCGTCGGGGTCGAAGACCGCCAGCTGCGTCGGCAGCGAGTCGAGGACGGCCTCGTAGAACCGACGAAGGCGGTCGATTTCATGGGCCTCGCGGTGCCGGTCCGTCACGTCGCGGTACTCCCAGAGGTGCCCGGCGTAGGCGC
>CAYPVZ010000715.1:0-1901 GCA_964414235.1 uncultured Rhodothermales bacterium
TCAACTGATCTCGGCGCACGCCGACCAGAAAAGGCGGTCTCTTCGGAGGCCGCCCCTTTTTTGTGTCGGGCTTGACAGGGATTCGAATCGAGTCGTACCCTGGCCTTCGAACCGAATCGAAGAAACCCGTGCGCAACCCCATCACGCCGCTCGGCGGGACCGAAATGGAGATCCTCCGCGAGGTCTGGGCGCTCGGCCGCGCCACGGCCCGCGACGTCCACGACCGGATCGCGGCCTCCCGCGACGTGGCCTACACGACGGTCACGACGGTGATGAAGAACCTGGCCGACAAGGGCTACCTGACCTTCGAGCGCGACGGCGCGACGTTCGTCTACTCGGCCGCCCGGCCCGCCGACGAGGTCCGCCAGTCGCTGCTGTCGACGGTCGTCGACAAGATCTTCGGCGGCTCGGCGCGGACGCTGATCCAGACGCTGGCCGGGCACGAGTCGCTGACGGAGACCGAGCAGGCCGAGGTCCGTCGCCTTCTCGACCAGCTGGGCACGCCCGAGGACTCCGATGCCTGACGTAGTTCGGGTGCTCGAAGGCCTCGGCGCGGCCTCGGTCGGTGCCGTCTGGCTTCCCGTCCTCGGGTGGACCGCGCTGGTGGTCATCGTCGATGGCGTGCTCCGGCTGGCGCGTGCGTCGTCACGAGTCGGGCTAAACGTGCGAGGGGCGCTGTTGGCGCTGCTGCCCGCATTGCTGGTCGTGCCATCGTTCCTGGCGCGGTGGGTGCCGTCGTTCACAATGTCCGCGCCGCTGGCAGCGACCGTCGCCAGTCCGGTGGGGGAGCCAGTAGGGCGCGTGGCCGAGGCTAGCCGGGTCGCGCTCCATGGGCCGCGGGTGCCGTTGCCCGTTTCATGGCTCGACGTCGCGCTCGGCGGCGCCGTGGTGGTGTCGGTCGGCGCGGCGGTGCTGGCGGTCGGAGTGCTGATCGGCGGGTTGCTGTGGCTGAACCGCTACCGCCGGTCGCTCGGCGCCGCTGCCGCGTCTGTCGAAGCGGACGCACGGGCTGTCGCCGCGGAACTGGGGCTGCGCGGGCCACTCGACGTGGTGCTCGCCGAACCGACCTCGGCGCCGTTCACCGTCGGCTGGCGGCGGCCGGTTGTGGCCATTCCGCCGGACCTCGGCGGCGAGTCGCTCCGGCTGGCGCTCGCCCACGAGATCGCGCACGTCCGCGAGGCGCACTACGGCTGGAGCCTCGCCGAGCGCGCCGTGCGGGCCGTCTTCGTGTGGCACCCACTCGTCCATGTGCTCGGCAGCAGCCTGGCCCTCGACCGGGAGCGGGCCGCCGATGCGGCCGTCCTCCGCCTCTGGCCCGAGCGCGCCCGCCGCTACGGCCAGCTCCTCCACGCCTTCTCATCACGCCCGTCGCCGACGCTCGCGCTCGGCGCCTCCTCCTCTCCTCTCCTGCATCGCCTCGAAGCCATGACTCATCTCCGTCCCGACCGCCGCCGCCTCGCGCGGCTGGCGAGCACGGTTGTCCTCGCCATCCCCCTCTTGCTGGCGGCCGCGGCCGTCCCTGACGCCCAGACGCCGCCGCCCGCTCCTCCCGCGGCTCCCGAGGCGCCCGCCGGGCCCGCCAGTGGCCCGTTCGACGAGCAGATCTACCGTTGGCACGTCCGCCAGGTCGATGGCACCCTTGGCTTTAACCGCAACGCTGCCGATGGCATCCGGGTCGAGATCGATCTCCAGGATGGCACGTCGCGTGCCACGGCCGAGGCCATCGCGGACTACTACGCCGACGGTGACAAGTCCGGCACGCTGGTCGTCCGTGGTGACGGGTTTTTGATCGAGCGTTCCACCCTCCGAGCGGAGACGATCCCCCCCCCCCCCCCCAAACCCCCCGCCCGTCGGCCCCCCAGGCCCCCCGGGGGTACCCAACCCCCCGCGCCCCCCCCCCC
>CAYPVZ010000716.1:0-1898 GCA_964414235.1 uncultured Rhodothermales bacterium
TGCGGGCCGCGCCCCGCTCGCTTTAGGGGCGCGTCCGTCGTTCCTGATGGTCGGCTCCGGGTCTCCCCGAGTAAGCGGCATCATCCGGCACGGTATCCTTTCTATCTCCCATTCACCCCCAGTCCTATGCGCGCCTTCATCCTCGCGCTCGCACTTTCGCTCCCGCTCGGCCTCGCCGCCTGCGCCGACTCCCCCCAAGAGGAAGCCATCGAGGAAGGGGCACCTCCCGGTGACCAGGCCGACGTCATCGGCGACGGCGAGATCATCGACGAGCCCGGTGAGCCCGACGCCGACGTCCTCGGCGACGGCATGGACGGCACCATGAGCGACATGGATGCCATGGAAGACACCCTCGATGCCAGCATGGCCGGAGACGCCGACGGCGACGGTATGTAAGCCGAAACCGCCTCTCAGGCAGGGCGCCTCCCGGTCCGCCGGGAGGCGCCTTTTTCTTTTCTGCTCCGACCCAGGACATGAGCCGAGCCTTCGTCAAAGAAGACGCGCCCGACGTACCCGTCGTGGTGCCGCCGCGCCCGCCGCTGCCGGCGGGCGTTCCAAACTACGTGACCCCCGCCGGGCTGGCGGCGCTCCGCGCCGAGCGCGCCGAGATCGAATCCGACCGAGCCTCGCTCGGCGACGCCGCCGAGACGGCGCGTCAGCGCGAGACCCTCACGGGGCGTCTCCGCGACCTCATCGCACGCATCGCCGCGGCCAAGGTGGTCGAGCCGACCGCACGGGAGGAGGTGCGTTTCGGGGCGATCGTCACCGTCCGCCGCGATGGCGCCGAGCAGACGTTCCAGATCGTCGGCGTGGACGAGGCCGTGCAGCGGGACGACGCCGTCGCGTTCACGGCGCCGGTGGCGCGGGCCGTGAACGGGAAGCGCGCAGGCGAGACGGCGACGCTCCAGACACCCCGGGGCGAGGAGCCGCTGGCGATCGTCGCCGTTGCCTACGGTTAGCCGGCGAGGGCGCCGCCAGCGTGGCGGAGAAGCGAGCCGAGCCGCTTCAGCGCGTTCGCCAGGTCGACGTTCGTGTCGCCCGTGGTCGCCTCCGAGACCTCGGCGGTCTCGGTCTGCTCACCCAGACGGACGAGGATCGCGCCGATCCGGCCGCCGTCGAGGCCTTCGCCGGTCAGCGCCGTGTGGAGCTCGCCGAGGCCGGCCGCGATGGGGAGGAGGTCGGCCCGCTCGGTCGCCTCGATCTTCCGCTTCCAGTCGTCGATCTTGTTGACGGCTTTCGAAAGAGGGAACGCGGTCAGGCCGCGCTCGAGGTCGTCGATGGTGGCTTCGACTTCGGCGGCTTCGGTTTCGTTGGGGATCGTGTCCATCAGAGAGGGGGAGAGGAGGGGCTAGGGCGTGGTCGCGCTCGAAGGGGTCGGGACCACGTCGGAAGGGAGGCCGTCGCCGGAGGACGGAGGGATGTCGGGGCGGGCCGCCTTGGACTCGGGGATGCCACCGAGGAACTCGGCGCGGGCGGCCTCGGCCACCTTGTGGGTGACGTAGCCGTCCGAGGCGGCACCGATGAAGCCGCCGATGAGCGGGATGCCGCGCAAGAACTTGCGCCGGACCTGCTTCTTGACCACCTGCCGCGCGCCCCACCGGACCGCGTCGACAGCCGACGTGACGACGAAGTTGAGCCCACGCTCCGCCAGCTTGAGCCCGACACGGTCGAGTGTCTCCTGTTCGGCGTCGCGCGCCGGGTCGGCGGGCCCGGAGCCGACGAGGCACTTGAGCACGCGCTCGCGCGTGCCCGGCTGGCGGGGGTCGTGGCCGGCGAGGACCGCGATGGAGGCAGCCATGTGGAGTTGGACGCTGGCGACGGCCGCCAGGTTGGCCGGGAGTGTGATCGGCAGCGTGAGCCAGCCGCCGAGGCCGCTCACGAAGCCGGCCGTGCTGGAG
>CAYPVZ010000717.1:0-1898 GCA_964414235.1 uncultured Rhodothermales bacterium
CGGCGCCATGTCGGCCGTTCTCGGACTGGACGCGGCGGCGCTGGAGCAGGCCTGACGCGAGTCGACCGTTGCAGGCGAGGGCGAGGTGGTGCCGGCCAACTACAACGACCCGGGCCAGATCGTGATCTCGGGCGACGCGCCGGCCGTCGAGCGGGCCGGGGCGCTGGCGAGCGAGGCCGGCGCGCGGCGCGTGGTGCCGCTGCCGGTGAGCGGCGCCTTCCACAGCCCGCTCATGGCGTTCGCCCGCGACGGGCTGAAGGCGACGCTGGAGGCGCTGGAGATCCGCGTGCCGTCGTGCCCGGTCGTGCTCAACGTGACGGCGGCGCCCGAGACGGACCCCGAGGCCATCCGGATGCGGCTGCTCGACCAGCTCACCGCGCCGGTCCGCTGGGCCCAGTCGCTGGAGCGGATGAAGGCCGAGGGCGCCGAGCGGTTCGTCGAGGTCGGCACGGGCAAGGTGCTCTCCGGGCTCGTCAAGCGGACGCTGGGGCGCGAGGCCGAGACGGCCACGGCCGGCACCGCCGCGGAGATCGACGCGTTGACGGCGTAGCGCCGACCTGTTCCGGCTGGCGGCGCGCGTCGCCAGTCGAGCGTGCGATCTTCGGGGCATGGAGACGCCTGCCCCGAACCGCCCCCCCATCCGCCCGCACTGGGTGATCCCGGTTGGCGTCGGCGTGGCCTACGGGTTGTGCGCCCGGTTCGTGTTCGGACTGCCCCTATTCGAGGGCGTTCTCGGCGTGATGACGTGGGGGTTCATTTTCGGGGTCCCGGTCGTCATGGGCGTGCTGGCCGTGGTGCTCCAAGACGAGGAGCCGGCGTGGCCGAGCGCGTTCGTCCTGGGGTGGGTGCCGACGCTGCTGGTCATGGCGGGGACAGGCCTCCTGCTCTGGGAGGGGCTCATCTGCATCGTCATCTGGATCCCCGTCGCCTTCCTCTGCGCGTCGGCCGGCGGGCTGGCAGCCAAGCTGGCGATGCGGCTCGGCGTTCGCCGACGACCACTCGGACTCGTGGCGATGGTCCTGCCCGTCGTGTTCGCGCCCATCGAACAAAGGGTCGAGGCGCCGGCCCGGACCCGAACGGTCCTCGACACCATCGAGATCGCGGCGACGCCAGATGCCGTCTGGCGCCAGATCCGCGAGGTCCCGGCGATCCGGCCCGACGAGATCGACGGCTCGTTCGCCTACTGGATCGGCTTCCCGCGGCCCATCGAGGCGACGCTGGAGGGCGAGGGCGTCGGGTCGGTTCGCCACGCGACGTTCGAGGGCGGCGTGACGTTCGTCGAGCGCGTGACCGAGTGGGAAGAGAACCACACGCTCGCCTTCACCATCGACGCCAGCGCGGTGCCCTCGACCACGTTCGACACCCACGTCGCCGTTGGCGGGCCGTACTTCGACGTGCTGACGGGGCGCTACGTGATCGAGGAGGTCGCGCCCGGCCGCGCCGTGCTCCACCTGACGAGCGAGCAGCGGCTCTCGACCCGGTTCAACGGCTACACCCAGCTCTGGACCGACCGGTTCATGAGCGACATCCAGTCGACGATCCTCCGCGTCATCCGCGACCGCGCCGAGGCGAGCTGAGGGCCGGGCGGCGGGCGCCGCCCGTGGGCGCGTGCGATCTTTCCGGCTCCCTCTGACTCTCTCCCATGACCCTCGACCTCTCCGGCAAGACCGTCCTCGTCACCGGCGGCACCCGCGGCATCGGCCGCGCCATCGTGGACGCCGCCGTGCAGGCCGGCGCGAACGTCGCCTTCACCTACCGCGCCTCGGCCGAGACCGCCGACGCGCTGGCAGCCGAGATCGGCGCCGACCGGGCGCTCGCCCTCCAGGCCGACGCCGCCAGCGCCGAGGACGCGCAGAAGGCCGTCGACGCGGTGATCGACAAGTGGGGCGCCATCGACG
>CAYPVZ010000718.1:0-1409 GCA_964414235.1 uncultured Rhodothermales bacterium
GCCGAGCCCTGGACCGGCGTCCTCTGGGACAGCCGCGACGCCGTCACCGTCGGCGGGCGCGTCGTGATCGCCCTCGGCCGCGTGCCCGAGGGCGGCGAGCACGTCCGCATCGACGGCGTCGAGGTCGAGGTCGAGCGCGTCGAGGGGCAGGCCGTCACCTCGGTGCTCGCCACCCCCGTCTCCGACGAGGACGCCTGATGGCCGTGCTCATCCCCATCCTCGTCGTCGTCGTGCTCGTGCTGCTGAACGCGCTGTTCGTGGCCGCCGAGTTCGCCATCATCGGGGCGCCGCGCGCCTCCATCGAACGCCGCGCCGCCGAGGGCGACGCGACCGCGAAGCGCGTCCGGCGCATCCTCCACGACCCGGTCCTCCAGGACCGCTACATCGCCACCGCCCAGCTCGGCATCACGTTCGCCAGCCTCGGCCTCGGCATGTACGGCGAGCACGCCCTCGCCGAGTGGCTCGGCGAGCAGCTCCACGCCCTCGGGCTCGGCGAGACCGGCACGTTCATCACCGCCCACGGCCTCGCCTCCGTCCTCGCGCTGGCGGCCCTCACCTACGTCCACATCGTCGTCGGCGAGATGGTGCCCAAGTCCATCGCCCTGGCGCGCGCCGAGCGCACCGTGCTCCGCATCACGGGCCCCATGCTCGCCATCCAGTGGGTCATGACGCCGTTCGTGGTCACGCTCAACGGCGTCGGCAACGCCTTCCTGCGGCTCGTCGGCGTCCACCGCGAGATGAGCGCCGGCCACTACCACACCACCGAGGAGCTGGAGTTCATCGTGCGCGAGAGCCAGGAGGGCGGGCTCCTCCGCGCCGAGGCCGGCCGCGTCCTCCGCGAGCTGTTCGACTTCGGCGCGCTCACCGCCGGCGAGGCCATGGTCCCCCGCGTCCGCGTCGCCGGCCTCCCCCTCGGCGCCACGCCCGACGTCCTCCGCCAGCGGCTCGCCCGCGCCGCCCACACCCGCTACCCCGTCCTCGACGGCGACCTCGACCACGTCGTCGGCGTCGTCCACATCAAGGACCTCCTCCGCCTGCTCCGCGAGGACCGCCCCCTCACCGCCGCCGACGTCCGCCCCACCGCCTTCCTCCCCGAGACGCTCGACCTCGACCGCGTCCTCCACGCCATGCACGAGGCCCGCACCCAGCTGGTCGTCGTCATGGACGAGCACGGCGGCATGGCCGGTATCCTCTCCATCGAGGACCTCGGCGTCGAGGCCGTCGGGCCCATGGCCGAGGGCGCCGACGAGCCGCCCGAGATCCTCCGCGCCGGCGAGGCCTTCTCCGTCGACGGCGTCGTCCGCCTCGGCGAGCTCGGCGACCGCCTCGGCCGCACCGTCGAGCACGGCGAGGTCGACACCCTCAGCGGCCTCGTCCTCGCGCTGCTCGCACGGCCCCCCGTCGTCGGC
>CAYPVZ010000718.1:1419-1896 GCA_964414235.1 uncultured Rhodothermales bacterium
TGGTCTCCGAGGACGGCCTCCGCTTCGAGGTCGAGGCCGTCGAGGGCCACGGCGTTGCCCGCTGCCGCGTCTCCGTCGAGCCCGACGACGCGGACGACGAGCCCGCCGCCTGAGTCCCGCCCGCCCGCTGGCGCAGGCCCGCGCCGACGCCGAGCACCTGATGCACGCCGTCCTCGCCGAGGCCCTCGCCGCCTGAGGCCACCCCCGCGCCGCCCCCGGAGGCCCGGCGCCCGTCTGGGCCATCCCCTCACCCGAGCGGGACCGCGCGCCGAGCCGGGAGCGCCGCCAGCCCGAACGCGAGGGCAGGGGGGCCCGCGCCCGTCCCCACCCGTCTCGCCCCCGCGTCCGCGCGCCCCTCGCCTCGGTCCGCAGCCGCTCAGCCCGTCCGCCACGCCCCGACGGGGGAGGAGACGGTCCTGGCTCCCGTCCCTCCGTCCCCCGTCCCCCCGCCCCAGCGCCCCCGCTCCCGGCCCGCCC
>CAYPVZ010000719.1:0-218 GCA_964414235.1 uncultured Rhodothermales bacterium
GTCTCGTCGCCGGGCATCGTCGCCTCGAGGAGGAGCGGGCTGGGGTCGTCGATCTGGGTGAAGCCAACGCCCGTGAGGCGCTCCATCTGGCCGAGGTCGACGCCGCCGGCCACGCCCGTCTGCTCGGGCCGGAGCAGGCCCGGCGCGTAGGTCCAGAGGACGGTGGCGCCCGAGCCGCGCAGCCGCTCGTGGAGCGCGTCCACCTGGGCCGGCGTCAT
>CAYPVZ010000719.1:228-1890 GCA_964414235.1 uncultured Rhodothermales bacterium
GTAGATCAGGTCCACCGGCTGGCCGCCCCGGTACATCGCCCGGGACTGGGCGTTGAAGAACCAGTGGTTGACGAGATCGGTGTATCGGATGCCCTGGCCGGGCCATGGGCGCTCGTGCATCCAGTGGCGCGAGGCGAAGAAGCCCGCCGGGTCGCCCGCGACGGCGATCCTGGCGACCGACGAGATGTCGTTCGTCAGGCGCGTCCGCATCAGCTCGATCACGTGGCCGACGGCCTCGATGATCTCGGGCGAGCCGTACCAGCCGCCCGGCGTCGTGGCGTCCTCGCCGTAGTCGGACCAGTTGTACGGGCCGAAGTCGTAGAGCCACGCGCCCGAGGCGGAGGCCAGGACGTTGCCGAAGTCGCGGCGCAGGATGGTGACGGTGCCCTCGGGCGTCATCGAGCCCGAGCCGCCGATCTCCTTCCAGTTGCGCGCCTGGTGGCGGTACGAGCCGGGGTCGATCTCGGAGATGTAGAGCGTGCCGCGCCGCCGGTACGACTCCACCATCGACCGGAACGCGCCGTCGCCGCCGACGCCACGCGCGCGCCCGAGCCACTGGTCGGCGCCGTCGTAGAGGTCGCTCTCCCAGCGGGCCTTGGCCGGGTCGTTGGTGGCCGTGTAGGTGTACGGGCAGGCGATGATGTCGAGGTGCGGGCTCTCCAGGACCGCCTCGGGCGCGAGGTGGCCGCTCTCCTGGATGCGCGGCGTCTCCATCAGGTAGCCGAAGAACGTCCCCGTGACGACGGGCCGCGACGAGGCTTCCTTCACGGCGCGCGCGAGGTGCGCGATGGTCTCGGCGCGGACCTCGTGGAACCGCCGGTAGAACCGGAGGACGTGGCTCTCCTTGGCGGGGTCGCGCAGCAGGCCGAAGCCGGCGTCGAGGCGGTCGCGGGGCGGCGGCACCGGGCCGGCCTCGCGCTGCATCGGCTCCTCGTAGCCCGGCCAGAAGTTGTCGCCCGGCTGGTTCCACTCCTCCGTCGTGCCGTGGACGAAGAAGTAGCCCAGCATGCGGCTGGCGAGCGGGCTCTGGTCGATGAACCGGACGAGCGCCTGGAGCATGTCGCCCGTGTCGCGCCGCCACACCTCCGAGGCGTAGGACGCCTCCCAGGCCTCGTTGTAGAAGTTCGTGAAGTGGTGGAAGCCCTCGCGCATCGGGCTCTGCTCGGGGCGCGTCCGCCAGCCGTCCCAGTTGTAGGCGGGGACCTCCAGCCCGAACTGGACCGTCTCCTCGGGGTGCGCCTCCTTCCACCAGGGTGGCGTCAGGAGCTGGACGCGCGGGAAGAAGTAGGCGTCCGGGGCGAGGGCCGACACGCGGGCGAGGTACTCCTCCAGCGCGGTGAAGTCGTACTCGCCCGGGCCGGTCCACGCGCTGGCCATGCCCATCTGGGGCTGGAGCAGCTGCATCCCCATGCCCTTGAAATTCTCGGCGGTCTGCAGCATCGAGATGCTCACGCCGAGGATGGGCAGCGTCTCCTCGCCGTTGACGAACAGCCGCGGACCGCCGCGCTCGGTGCGCACCTCGGCCCGGCACGGTGCCTCGCCGCGGAGCCGGTCGAGCGCCGCCCGCGCTTGGCTGGCGGTGACGCCCGCCAGCGCCGGGCTGCCGGGGAAGATCAGGTCGGCCGGGGTGAGGGCAAGGGCCGCGCTGGAGGCGCCGGTGAG
>CAYPVZ010000720.1:0-1888 GCA_964414235.1 uncultured Rhodothermales bacterium
AACGGGACGTACGTCGTGGGGCGCTCGGGGTCAGCGATCTGGAGGAGGCGGTCGGGGAGGTCGGGGAGGTCGAGGGGCCGCCGGAGGAGGACGTCCACCACGAGCCACGCCTGCTCGAAGCCGCCGCCCCGGAGGTCGCCCCCGATGGCCTCGCGGACGACGCTCCGCGCGCCGTCGCACCCGACGACGAGACGGGCCCGCTTGGAGAACGGCCCGTCCGGCCCCATGCCCGAGACCGTCCCGTCCTCCTCGACCCGCTTCACCGCGTGCCCGAGGCCGACCTCGACGCCGAGCGCCGCCAGCCGCTGGCGGAGCGCTCGCTCGACGGTGGGCTGGTGGACGAGGAGGCCCTTCGGGAAGCCGGGGGGCGGCGCCTCCGCGGGCCGACCTCGGAGGAGGAGGTGGCCGGTGCGGTCCACCAGGTCGAACCCATCCAGCGTGCGCTCCTCCACCACGACGCCGGCCTCGGCGAGGGCCTGGAGGGCGTGGCCGTCGAGGTGTGCCGCGCGCGGAATCGTGTGCGCTGCCATCGCCCGCTCCAGCACGGCCACCCGGACCCCGTGCCCGCCGAGGAGCGCCGCCAGTGTGGCGCCGACCGGCCCGAGGCCGACGACGGCCACGTCGAAGCGGGGGGCGGCGTGCGGCATCGCCCCAGAAACCCCGCCCCGCGCGCCCGGATTCAACACCGCCCCTCTCCTCTCCCTCTCATGACCGACCACTCCATCAAAAAGATCGACTCCGACGCCTCACCGACCGGTGAGATGGGCCAGACCTACCTCGTCTCCGGCACGGCCGTCGCCCTCCGCCGCTGGGAGGAGTCCGCCGGCGAAGCGGGCGAGCCGCACACGCGGCCGTACGAAACCGTCGGCTACGTGATCGAAGGCCGCGTCGAGGTCCACGTCGGCGACGACGTGATCACGTGCGGCGCGGGCGACAGCTACCTCGTCCCTGAAGGCGCCGTCCGCCACTACACGGTGGTCGAAGACCTCGTGGCCGTCGAGGCCACCTCGCCCCCGGCCCGCGTGGACGACCGCGACGACGCGTAGTCGTCCCTCGTCCGGCTGGCGGCAATGGCCCACCAGCCGGGCGCGCTGCTACGGCGCGGCGGGCAGATGCCGGTCAAGGAAACCGAGCACGCGCTGGCGGTAGGCGTTGGGCGCGAAGCGGTAGAGGTCCTGGTGGACGGCGCCCTCGACCACCCAGAGCGCCTTCGGCTCGGGTGCCGCACCGAAAATGGCGCGGGCCTCGTCCGGCTGGGCGTGCTCGTCGTCGGAGCCGACCAGGACGAACAGCGGCGCGGCGACGTGCGCTGAGGCCTCGGCCGGGCGGAGGCTATCGGCCGGCACGCCGAGGCGCGGCCGTAGCTGGACCGTCAAGAGCCGCGTGAGCGCTTCACCGACGCCGCCGAGCGTCCGATGCATCCGGTTGCGCGTGGCCCGTTCGATGCTGGCGTAGACCGCCTCGACGACGAGCGCGTCCGCCCCAAGGCGTGGGCCCGCGAGGATCGCCGCCGCCCCACCCATCGATTGCCCGACGACGGCGACAGGCCCGCCGAACCGCTCACGAGCGAAGGCGACGGCCGCGATGGCGTCCTCCTTCTCGCGCGCCCCAAACGTGATCGCGTCCCCGGGGCTCTCGCCATGCGCCTGGAAGTCGAACGCGACGACGTGGTAGCCGGCGTCGTGAAACAGCCGCATCCGCTCGACCTGGCCGCCGCGGTCGGCACGAACGCCGTGCATCAGGACGACCGTCCCCCGGGCCGAGTCGGCCGCGAGCGTCCACGCCGCCAGCGGCCCATTCGGGCTGGCGATGACGGCGGGCTCAACCGGCAGGTCCGCCGGCACGGCCACGGCTCGCTGCGCCGGCGCGACGAGCAGGCCGCCCGCGA
>CAYPVZ010000721.1:0-1886 GCA_964414235.1 uncultured Rhodothermales bacterium
CCTCGCAGGAGACGGCGGCCCGCGGCGTCGGCGCGGCGACGGCGTCCAGCACGCTCATCGCCTACAAGTACGACACCGCGCTGGCGCGGCTCCTGGCGGGCGTGCTCCCGCAGGGCGTCGGCGTCGTCGGGTTCATCCTGGCAGCGCTGCTCGGGGCCGTCGTGTCGTCGCTGGCGGCCATGCTCAACGCGGCCTCGACCATCTTCACCATCGACGTCTACCAGAAGTACGTGCGGCCGGCGGCGACGCAGAAGGAGATCGTCCGGATCGGGCGGATCTGCGTGTTCGTGTGCGCGGCCATCGCGGTCGTGCTGGCGCCGCAGCTGGGCAACCCGGCCGTGAGCAACTCGATCTTTACGATCATCCAGGAGGGCCAGGGCTTCATCTCGCCGGGCATCCTGGCCGTGTTCGCCTTCGGGCTGCTCATCCGGAAGGCCCCGCGGATGGCCGGCGTGGCCGGGCTCGTGACCAACATCGTGTCCTACGGGCTGCTGAAGGTGACCGTCCCCGAGGTCCAGTTCCTCAACCGGATGGCGATCTGCTTCGCGCTCTGCTTGGCGGTGATGGCGGTGATGACCGTGGCGAAGCCGCTGGCGGAGCCCGTCCGCTTCGAGTCGACGAGCGGGGTCGCCGTGACACAGTCGCGCGGGGCGCTCATCGGCGGGGTCGTCGTGGTCGCGCTCACGGTCCTGCTCTACATCGTCTTCAGTCCGCTCGGCGTTGCCCGCTAGCGACTGCCATGCCCCGCTGGCGGTCTCGACCGCCAGCGGGGCGGGCTCTTGAGGCCGCCACTGCCCGGGGGGGCTTCCGAGCCGTCAGGCAGGCCCGTTCGAGGTACTTTGGGGGAACGCCGGACATGGCCCGAGGCCAGCCCACGCCCTGGTGGACGGCTCCTTTCTCTCACCTGCCTCGCGTTCGTGCCGCTCTCCCTCTGGGCCACGCTTCGCACTCGGATCGAGTCTGCGTTCTCGCGCACGGGGACCGTGGAGACTCGGGACGGTCGTCTGCAGGTTCAGATCGCCGACGGGCCGGTGGAGGCATGGGCGGCGGGTAGCGCCGCGTTGCCTGCGGCGTTCCCCCCAGCGGTTTTCCACGGGGACGCTCCACCAGATCGGGGCGAGCTCATCGATGTCGATCGGCTCCGTGAGAGCGCGCTGGGTGGTCCTGAGGCCGAGCGCGTCTTGATCGACCTCTTCCGCCAGCAGGCCGTCGAACTGATCCCGAGCTTGGTGAGAGCCGCGGCCGACGGTGACCTCGACCGCCTCCGGGCCTCGGCCCACAAGCTCAAAGGGAGCGCCAGCTACGTCGGTGCAACTCACCTCGTCGGGATCCTGGATGGGCTGGCACACGCCGATCTCGACGCCGGCCCGCCGCTCTCCGCGGTCGAGGCCACCGCCACCGCCGTGCGGGCGGCCGGCCAGGCCCTGGCCGCCCTCGATGCTCTCGCCTCCGACTGACATCCCATGGCTTCTCGGCTCCGCTGTCTCATCGTCGAAGACGGACCGGTCTCCCGGACCGTCCTCGAAGGGTTCGTCGGCGCCCACTCCGGGCTCGACCTGGTGGCCTCGGTCGGGACGGCGGGCGAGGCGGCGGCGGTCCTCGACGCGGGTGGCGTCGACCTCGTCCTCCTCGACGTCGAGCTGCCCGACGGCTCGGGCATGAACGTCGCCCGGCGGCTCGGCACCACGGTCCAGTTCATCCTGACGACGGCCAGCGAGGACCACGCCATGGACGCGTTCCAGTACCGGGCGGCGGACTACCTCCTCAAGCCGGTCGGGTACCGGCGCTTCGTCGAGGCCATCGAGCGAGCGCGGCGGCTCGCCCAGCAGTAGGGTCCCGCTGGCGACCGTCGCCGCCAGTGGGGAGCGAGGCTACTCGGACGGCGT
>CAYPVZ010000722.1:0-1885 GCA_964414235.1 uncultured Rhodothermales bacterium
GCCGCCTCCACCGCCACCGCGGCGGCTTCCGCCGCGGTGGCGGTGGAGGCGGCGGCTTCCGCGGTGGCGACGCCGGCACCTACCTCGTCGCCGAGCAACTCGGCGTGACGACCACGACCGCGCTCGGGGTCAACTACACCGACCGCTTCGGCGAGCGCCTCCGCGTCCAGGGCAGCTACTTCCTCAACCGGACCGGCAACCTCACCGACGCCTTCGGCACGCGCGACTATCTCGTGGGCGAGGCCCTGAGCTACGCCGAGTCCAACGACGCGACGAGCACCACTTGGAACCACCGCGTCAGCGGCCGGCTGGAGGCCACGCTCTCGGAGCGGACCGAGCTCACGTTTACGCCGCGCCTGACCGTGCAGGACAACGACGCCGCGAGCCTGCTCGTCGGCCAGAGCACGGTCCAGGGCGCGCTGACGGGCCTCACGCGGAACGACTACGCCTCGGCTGCCGACGGCCTCTCGACCTCGGGCACCCTCCTCCTGCGTCACCGGCTGGCGGCGCCCGGCCGCACGATCTCGCTGGGCCTGACCGGCTCGCTCGACCGGACGACCTCCGACGTTGAGCAGGACGTGCAGACGCTGGCCTACCAGGCCGCCCTGGCCGACACGACCGACGCCTACCAGCGGCAGATCGACACCGGCGCCCTCACGCGCCGCCTCTCCGCCAGCCTCCGCTACACCGAGCCGCTCGGCGAGCGGGTCCAGCTCCAGGTCAGCTACACGCCCTCGCTCTCGACGGCCACCGACGACGCCGACGCCTTCCGCCTCGACCCCGCCACCGGCCTCTACTCGGTCCTCGACTCGACCTTCACCAGCGACGGCGACCAGCGCGTGAGCACCCAGAGCGGCGGCCTGGACCTCAACTACCGCACCGAGGCCCTCCGCCTCTCGGCCGGCCTCGACGCCGAGGCCGAGTGGCTCGACTACACCCAGGCGGGCCCCCAGCCCTTCTCCGTCGACCGCCGGACGGTCTCGCTGCTGCCGTCCGCCAGCGCGCGCTACGCGCTCTCCGACAACGCCAACCTCGACCTGCGCTACCGCGCCCGCACCCGCACGCCCGGCGTCTCCCAGCTCCGCGACGTCGTCGACAACACCAACGCGCTGCTCGTGCGGGCCGGCAACCCGGACCTCCAGACGGCCCGCGAGCACACCGTCGACCTCCGGTTCCGCTCCACTCAGCCCGAGGCCGGCTCCCTCCTCTTCGGCTCGCTCCAGCTGGCGGCGGCGACGGACTACGTCGGCCAGTCGGTGACGGTCGCCGAGAACGGGCCGCTGACGGTCCGCGGCGTCACGCTCGACCCGGGCGCCCAGCTCACCATGCCGGTCAACCTCGACGGCTACCTCCGCGCCCGCGCCTTCGGCACCGTCGGCCGGCCGATCGCCCTGCTCAAGAGCAACGCCAACCTGACGCTCGGCGCCACCTACACCCGCACGCCGAGCCTCTACAACGACGTCGTCAACCGCGCCGACGCGCTCGCGCTCGACGGCCGCCTCTTCCTCGGCACCAACGTCAGCGAGCGGTTCGACGCCTCGCTCTCCTACGGCCTCTCGTGGACCGGCGTCGCCAACTCGACGCGGACCTCGGCGGACGACACCTACCTCCGCCACCGCGGCCAGGCCCGCCTCTCGTGGCTCCCCACCGGCGGCCTCAACCTCACTACCGACCTCGCCCTCTCGGCCACGACCGGCCTCGACGTCGGGACGGTCCCGACCACGGCGGTCTGGAACGTCGGCATCGGCTACAAATTCCTGGCCGACGACCTCGCGGAGGTTCGCCTCAGCGTCAACGACCTGCTCAACCGCAACGCGACGCTGGCGCAGAACGTGACCGACACGTACATCGAGACGACGGAGTCGCAGGCGCTCGGGTGCTACGC
>CAYPVZ010000723.1:0-1880 GCA_964414235.1 uncultured Rhodothermales bacterium
CCCCACTGGCGCTCCCAGCGGGCGAGCGCGTCGAAGCCGTCGCGGATCAGGTCGAGAGGGTCAACGGGCACGGGCGGTCTCTTCGGCGGCGATCTGCTCCTCCAGGGTGATGTGGAGAAGATCGCGCCGGAGCTGGCCGCCACGCGCGCGAACCGTCCCGTCGGGGCCGATGAGGACCGCGTCCGGCAGCCGCTGCACCCCGAGGGCGACCGACGACGGGTCCTCGGTCCCGGCGCGCGTCCAGGCGTGGAGCCACGGCATCGGGTCGACCTGCTGGCGGAAGCCGTCGATGTCGCCGCGCGCGAAGTCGAACGAGACGCTCAGCACGTCGAGGCCGCGGTCGTGGAAGGCGGCGTAGGCGCGGCCGAGATTGGGGATCTCGGCGCGGCACGGGCCGCACCACGTGGCCCAGAAGTCGACCAGCACGAAGCGGCCGGCGAAGGCGTCGAGGCCGTAGACGTGCGTCGAGTCGGCGGCGTCGGCGAAGGTGAAGGCCGGGGCGGGCGCGTAGGCCGGCGCCGCGGGCGCGGGCTCCGGCGCGACGACGACCGGGGCGGGCGCGGCCGGCGCCTCGACAGTGGGCACGGGCGCGGCGCACCCGGCGACGAGGATCCCGACGACGAAGAGAAGGAGGCGCATGCGAAGAGGGGGGGGCTCCCCCAGACTAGCGCCAACGGCCCGACCAACGGCCAGCCGCCCCGCTGGCGGACGCCGCCCGCGCCGCTAGGCGGCGGCCTCGGGCGCCGTCTCGCCCGCCGCGTTCGGCACCACCCGCCGCGTCGTCATCGCCAGCCCGATGAGGCCGGCCACGATGAAGCCGATGGAGATGAGCTGCGACTGCGGCAATCCAAAGAGCCCCTTCGGGTTGACTCGGATCATCTCAATCAGGAACCGCTCGACGCCCGCGAACACCGCGTAGAGCGAGATCAGCCAGCCGGCCTTGAACGGGTGCTTGCGCAGCAGCCACAGCACGCCCGCCAGCACGGCCGCCATCGCGAACTCGTAGAGCATCGTCGGATAGACGCCCGTCGGGTTGGCCAGCGCGCACTCGGCGTTCCGCTGCGTCGCGTTGTACACGACCGGGTCGACCGGCCCGAGGATGTTGCGGGGGAACGTCTCGCTCCACAGCCAGCCGGGCAGCCACGCCGGCTTGTCGGCCAGCGACGAGCACACGCCCCAGTCGCCGTCACCCGAGAGGTAGCAGCCGATCCGCCCGATGCCGTAGGCCAGGATCAGACCGGGCGCGACGGCATCCGCCAGCCGGGCCTTGTCGACGCCTTTCTTGTGCGCGTACCACAGGATGGCGGCGGCAGCCACGATCAGCCCCCCGTAGATCGTCAGGCCCGAGCCGGAGAAGATCATCCCCATCGGGTCCTGGACGAAGTCGTCCCACCAGTCGATGATGTGGAACAGCTTGGCGCCGAGCACGCCGAAGCCGGCCGCCAGCAGCGCCATGTTCCACAGGAGCACCGACGGGCTCGCCTCGCGGACGCGCTCGCGCCCCCGGTCGTCCGTCTCCTTGACCCGGACGGGCCGCATCAGCCCGAGCCGGAAGAGCCGGTCCACCTCGATCCGCGTCAGCGTCGTCGCGATGAGGATGGCGAGCGCCACCATCAGGCCGAACGAGTAGAGCGGCAGCGGGAGGTGGAACCCGAAGAGGTCGTCGAAGAGGTCGCTGATCCGGGGGTACATCGGCCAGGGGGGGGACGGCGCAAGCTAGCGCCCGGCCGTCACCGCATCGTGAAGCCCGGCGAGCGCGACCGCGCGCTGCTCGCCGGCCGCGAGGTCGCGGAGCTGCGCCTCGCCCCGCGCCAGCTCGGCGTCGCCCAGCACGACCGCGTAGCGCGCCTGCGAGCGCTCCGCGGCGTTCATCTGGGCCT
>CAYPVZ010000724.1:0-1878 GCA_964414235.1 uncultured Rhodothermales bacterium
GACCTCGACGGCGCTCTCGTCGGCGGCCCCAGCCACGACGCCGAAGGGTTCGCTGCCATCGTCGAGGCGGCCGGTGCGGCGAGCTAGCCTACTCGGCACGGTCCGCCGCGTGCTCGCCGGGTGCTCGGGGGGGATCGCGCCCCCCCGGCTCGATGCGGGCGCCATCGCCTACCGGGCCGGCGAGCCGGCCTTCGTCCTCGATGCCGTCGCCACGCTTCGGGATGGTGAGTCGGGGATCGACATCTACCTCGGGCTGCCCCCGGCGTCTGTCGTCCACCGCCAGTCCGGCGGCGCCTTCGTCGGCGTCGCGCGGTGGACCGTGACGGTCGAGAGCGAAGGGGAGCCGCCCGTGCTCCTCACGCCGGTCGACACGTTGCGGGGGGCGTCTGGGGAGGCTGCGGCGAGCGAGGTCCCCGGCTGGCGGGTGGAGCGGGCGGACGTGCCGCCCGGGCGCTACGTCGTCCGTGCGGTGCTCGAGGACCGGGCCAGCGAGCGGACGGCCGAGCGGCTCGTCGAGGTCGAAGTCCGAACGCCCGGTGCGTCGCCCTCGCTCGGGAGCCTCCGGTTCGAGGGCGTGGGTCTCGACGGCCGAACTGGTCCGGTCGATGCTGCCGCGGTGCCGGCCGGGCTCGACTCGCTCCGCGTCGTCGTGCAGGCGCTCGGTCTGCCTGAAGAGGCCGTGACCACGCTCACCGTCGACCGGGTGCAGGCGGACACCGCCGCGGCGTCCAGCCTGTTCGACTTTACGCCGAGCCCGGTCTCCCTCGTCGCGCGCGGCATCGACGGGAGCGAGACCGAGCCCGTCCAGACGGTCCGCCAGCCCGTCTCGAACCCGGACGAGGCGCTCGACGTGCTCGCCCCGCTGCCGTCGCTCCGGCCCGGCGTCTATCGGGTCCGGATCGACCTCGAAGGGCCGGCGGGCGCGGCGCTGGCGACGGCCGAGCGGCTGATCGTCGTCCGCCGCCGAGACTACCCCCGCGTGACGCGGCTGGGCGACCTCATCGCGCCTCTCGTCTACCTGGCCGACGACCGCGAGATGGAGGCGTTGCGTTCCGCGGAGGACCCCGGCGCCATGCAGCGCGCCTTCGACCGCTTCTGGGGCGCCCGCCTCGACGACCGCCGGCTGGCGGCGTCGACGGTCCGCGCGTACTACGAGCGGGTGGAGGAGGCGAACCGGCTGTTCGGAACCTACAAGGAGGGCTGGAAAACGGACCCCGGGATGGTCTACATCCTGTTCGGGCCGCCACGCTACGTCGAGTCCACGCCCGAGGTGGAACGGTGGATCTACGGGGCGGGCAGCGCCTCAGCGGGTACGCTCGTCTTTGAGCGGACCGCCGGTCGGCCGGGTCAGCGATCCGCATTTTCCGTCCTCACGCTCACGCGGGACCGATCCTACGGCGACCTCTGGCGCCACGTGCGCCGTCAGTGGCGCACGGGCGTGGTTTCGTAGCACCGTTAGCTGTCGGCCGCTGGCGCGGCTTTCGAGGCGGACGAGTCCGAGGAGGCCTTGTCCTCAGAGCTGCCCTTCGAGCCGGTGCCCTTGCGGGCGTAGTCGGTCAGGTAGAAGCCGTCGCCCTTGAACTGGAGGCCGACGCCGCCGGAGATCACGCGCTGGACGGGTTCGCCCGTCTCGGGGTCCTCGGCCAGCGGGGCGTCGGAGATCTTCTGGAAGGCCTCGAAGGTGGTTCCGTCGGGGCGGCGGTAGACGTAGGTCGGCATGGGGGACAGTGCTTAAAACCGGCGGGCGGACTCGGGCGGGCGCGGCCCGGTTCCTCCGCGCAGCGCGTAGGTCGGAAGGTCGTCGGGGAGGGGGCCGAAGCCCCAGGCGCGGTAGGCGGCGCCGGGGAGCAGCGCCGCGCAGAGCGCGGGCGGCTCTCC
>CAYPVZ010000725.1:0-1875 GCA_964414235.1 uncultured Rhodothermales bacterium
GCGGCATGGCGCATGGTACCATCGGCCGGCTGTGCGGCTCCCCCCGGTCGCTGGCCCTCCCGCTGTCGGCGCGCGCCGTCAGCTGGCCGGGGTGGGCTACCGGTTGCGGCCGAACTTCTCGTGCGAGGAGACCCAGTCGTTGGCCGAGATGGCAGAGGCCAGGCTGATCTCGCCCGCCAGCACGACGCCGGCCACGATCTCGGCCAGCTTCCGGACCTTGCCGCGGCCGTAGCAGCCGAGCATCTCCAGGCACTCCCGCTGCGTCGCCAGCGCCGTCCCGCCGCCGTAGGTCGCCACGATGAGGCTCGGGATCGTGATCGAGAGGTAGAGGTCGTCGTCGTCGGTGTGCTCGGCGTAGAGGACGGCGGCGGAGCTCTCCGAGACGTTCGCCACGTCCTGCCCGGTCGCGATGAACATGGCCGTGATGCCGTTCGGGCTGTGGAGCCCGTTGTTGTTGGCGCCCGAGAGGAGGCTCCCGACGCCGGCCGCGACGCCCCAGTGGTAGGCCAGCCCCTTCGGCTCGACGCGCATGACCTCGCGGAGCACGTCGCCCTTGATGGTGCACTCGGCCGTCACCCGCTTGCCGCGCGTCTTCATGATGTTGACCATCGACGCCTTCTTGTCGGTCGCGAAGTTCGACTCCAGGAAAAAGCGGCGGATGGTGTCGTTGTTCTCCAGGATCCAGGAGCACGCGGCGAAGGTGGCGCGGCCGACCATGTTCTGCCCGGCCGCGTCGCCGGTCGAGAAGTTGAAGCGGCAGAAGGCGAAGTGGTTCGAGAGATACGTGTCGACGTACTGGAGCCGGCCGACGGACGTCGTCGCCTCGGCCTGGGCGGCGATCTGGTCGTGGTGCTGGTCGAGCCACGTCCGGAAGTCGCGGGCGTCGCGGGCGTTCTCGAAGATGAAGACCGGCGCCCGCTGCATCGCGTCGTCCGAGACGGTGCACAGCACGCCGCCCGAGAGGTTGAGCACCTTCATGCCCCGGTTGTAGCTGGCGACGAGCGTGCCCTCGGCCGTCGCCAGCGGGATGAGGAAGTCGCCGTCGGCGTGCTCGCCCCGGACGTGGAGCGGCCCGGCGACGCCGATCGGCACCTGCGCGACGCCGATGAAGCTCTCCACGTTGCCCGCCGCCACGTGCGGGTCGAACGAGTAGCTCGGGACGTGCTCCAGCGTGACGCCTGTCTGCTGCGCCACGAACCGCTGGCGGGCCGCGATGGCCTCGGGCGCGTAGTCGTCCTGGTCGTCGCGGGGCACCTTCACCCGGTCGGGGTGCTCGGGCTGGACCGAGTCCTTCACCTTGAACGACAGCTCGCCCATTCCCTCGATGGCGAACCGCAGCCGGATCTCGTGGACGCCCTCGCCCGCCCGGATGCCTGGCACGTGGACCGTTACGACGCGCCGCAGCGGGAAGGCGAGCGGGTTCGACGCCGTGACGTCTGAGGCGGCCAGGGTGCTCCCGTCGTCGAGCGACAGCGTGAGGTCGTCCGCGGGCACCTCGCGGCCGTCGACCGTCACGCTCTGGAGGCCCGTCAGCTTGGCGTCCGTCAGCCGGTTCTTGAGGCGGAAGGCGATGCCGCCGTCGGTCGGGGTCAGGCTGCCGTTGGTGTAGAGCTGGCGGAGGACGAGCGAGGGGATCTTCATGAAGCGACAGGGGAGAGGCGCGCCAACGTACGCCGAAAGCGAATCCGGGTCCCCCGGCCGCGCCCTACACCGCGCGCCACATCACGTAGTGCGGCCCGATCTCCGGGATGTCGAACTCAGGCCCGGCGGTGACCATCCCGAGCCGCCGGTAGAAGGGGACGGCCACGAGGCGGGCGTTGCACCAGAGGTAGCGCCCGCCCGCCTCGCGAGCCACGGCGAAGCCCTCCTCCAGCA
>CAYPVZ010000726.1:0-1874 GCA_964414235.1 uncultured Rhodothermales bacterium
GAGCCGACGCGCCCGGCCAGCGCCGCAAGCCGCTCGCCCGCGGCCGTCGCCGCCTTCGTCTCCAGGACCCGGTCGGCCAGTCGAAACGGGAGGGAGTGCGCGCCCATCCGGACGAGCGACTGGCCCGCTGTCTCGGCCGCCCGTGTCGCCAGCCGCGCGCCGTAGCGCCGGGCCGCCGCCGAGCCCGAGGCCCGCAAGAGCGCCGTCCCGCCGAGGTGCCCCATACCACGGGCGAACAGGCCCGGCCCGGGCACCAGCAAGCCGACAAACCCGAGCGCCTTGCCGAGCCCGTTGGCGATCTGGCCCGCAACCGAGTCGGCATCGTCGCCCCACTCGATGGTCGTGAACCCCTCGATGCCGCCCCGCAGGAACTGCCAGAGCAGGTTGTTCGACCCGTGGGGGTCGTCGCCCGGAGCGGGAAGGTTGGCGTCGTCGGGCTCCCCCGGCCTCTGCGAGAGGAGCGGGGCGCCGAAGAGGGCGCCGTCGCCGAACGACGGGGCCGAGAGCGACGACGCGGCGAACGGGTCCTGGAGGCTGGAGAGACCCTGGAGCGGCTGGAGCACGAGAGGCGCGCGGTCGCCACCCCCGAGGCGGCCAGGCTGTCCCCGCTGGCAATCTAGCGCCCCCCGTTGTGGCTCCCGTACAGGTAGCTGAGCCCGCCCAGGATCTGGTTGTCGAAGCTGGCCGACGTCTGCGCGTTCTGGAACCGCTGCTGGGCCATCCCCTCGCGCACGAACCGCTGGCGGTCGAGGTCCATCCCGAGGTACCCCTGCGCCGTCCGGTCCGCCTCGGTCCGGAACTGACTGTAGCCCCCGAACGCCTGGTCCGCGGCCCGCGCCCGGCTCGCCTCGGCCAGCGCCGTCCCCTGCGCCACGCTCCCGCCGCGCGAGAGCGCCAGCCGCTGAAGCGCTGCGGCGCCGATCGATGCCTGGCCCGCCATCCGGTCGAACTGGGCCGCCCCGTACCCGGGGCTCGAGAGCCGGTCGTACGCCCCGGCCGCCCGCCGCTCGGGGTCGTAGTCGAAGTCGGCCTCCTTCATCCGGGTCTGGCCCGGCCGGAACAGGTGGTTGATGAGCAGGCCACCGCCCCCGACGAGGAGGGAGAGCGTCATCGGGTCCATGAGATCTGGTGCTCGGCGCCGTCCCCACGACGCCGTCCCCGCGTGGAAGTTAGGGCGCCGCCTCCAGGGCCGCCACGCGCTCCGCCAGCGCCCCGAGGGCCTCCTGGAGCGAGGCCTCGGCCCTGTTGGCCTGGGCGATCCGTTCGTTGGCGAGCGCGACTAGGCGCACGACCAGGGCCTCCGCAATCTGGGCGGCCTCCTCCGGCGTGCGGGCGGAACGACTCCGGGACGGAACGGTGAGCGGCTGGATGGGCACGAGCGGGGTCAGTGGTGAGTCGTCGGTCCGACCGCGCGAACAACGACGCCGAGACGACGGAGCCAGAGTGCACCGGGGCCCGAGACACGGACGCGGAAGGCGTAGGCGTCACGGTGGGCCTCCGGCACGGCGAAGCGCCCGACGGGCGCGAGGTCTTGAGCGACGCCGCTCTCGACCTCGGCCTCGCACCCGCTGAACGGACGCTCGTCGGCGGAGACCTCGACGACGAGCCCCTCGAGCGACGCCCCATGAACGAGCCCGCCGACGTCGACGACGACGTGGTAGACCTTCCGCCGGTCCATCGGAACGCCGAGGTCGACAGGAGCGGAGGTCCACGTCCATGCCCCACGCTCGCCCTGGCCGTGGAACCGGGAGCCCCCCACCCCGACCACGAGAACGCCCCGCCCACCACCCTAGTCGAGCACCGTCGATGGGACCGATCCCGTCCCCCGGCGGCCGTCCGCCACGACCGTCCACCGGCCGAAAGGGCCCAGCCCG
>CAYPVZ010000727.1:0-1867 GCA_964414235.1 uncultured Rhodothermales bacterium
AAGGGCGGCATCTTCGGCGGCACCAATCCTGCGATCCTGGTGAACATTCCGGGCGAAGCCGCCTCGGTCGTCACCACCATCGACGGGTACCAGATGGCGCGCCAGGGCCGCGCCGGCGTGGCGCTCGGCGTCGCCGCCATCGGCTCCTTCATCGCGGGGACGCTCGCCATCGTGGCGCTGATGCTCGTGGCGCCGCCACTCGCCGACTTCGCGGTGCGCTTCGGTCCGGCCGAATATTTCAGCCTGATGGTGTTCGGCCTCGCCATCCTCAGCTACGTGACGCACGGCTCGATCCTGAAGTCGCTGATGATGGCGTGCCTGGGCCTCGCCCTCGGGCTGGTCGGGATCGATTCGATCACCGCCATGCCGCGCCTGACCTTCGACCGGCTGGAACTGGTCGACGGGGTCGGGCTGGTGCCGATGATCATGGGCCTGTTCGGCATCGCCGAGATCCTGTTCAACATCGAGGGCGCCGAGCAGCGTACGGTCGTCCAGACCCGCATCGGCAAGCTGCTGCCGGGCACCGAGGGCCAGAACCTCGGCGCGCGCGGCTTCGGCCGGAGCGTCGCGCTCAACGGCAACGAGCCCGTGATCGGCGCGCACGGCCACGGCCACACGGCGGGCGCGCTCTACGTCGGTCGCCTCGGGGTCGGGCCCCAGCTGGCGGCCGCCTCCGACGGGACCTACGACAACCAGATCCAGATCCGCTGGGTCGACCGGACGAGCATCGAGAACGGGTTCCGCGTCTACCGCTCGCCGGCCAGCGGCGGCCAGGACTACCAACTCATCGCGACGCTCGACGCCGACGAGACCGTCTACACCGATACCGACGCGCCGCCGGGCAGCGCCTTCGAGTACTGCGTCGCCGCGTTCACCGTCGACACCGATGGCTCCAACCTCAAGGAGTCCGAGTGGACGTGCGACGCGGGCTGGCGGCCGGCGGACGGCTCCATTGCGGGCCGCGTGGCGTCGGCCGGCGGCGCGGGCGTCGAAGGGGTGGAGGTGTGCCTCGCGCCGCAGCCCAACCACGGCCTCCTCTTCGACGGCCAGGGCGGCGAGGCGTCGTCGGGCGGCCTCCGCCAGCTGCCCGAGGCGTTCACCGTCGAGGGCTGGGTCCGCCGCGGTCGGACCGACCACGCCGGCCTCTTCTTCGGGCACGGCGCGGCGGCTCCTAGCCAGGGCCTCCACCTCGGCTTCCGCCAGAATGGCGACTTCGTGATGGGCTTCTGGGGCAACGACGTCGAGGTCCCCCGCGCCAGCTTTGGCGCCGATTACGACGAGCGCGCCTGGAACCACTGGGCCGTGACGGTCGAGGGCGCCCAGCGGCGGCTCTATCTCAACGGCCAGCTGGTCGGCGAGGGCACGGGAACGGGCGACGCCTACGCCGGCGTCGGCCCGGTCACGCTCGGCACGACCATCGTCACCGACCCCTTCCAGGGCCAGCTCGACGAGGTCCGCGTGTGGACCGGTGCTCGCTCGCAGGCTGACATCGAAGCGACCCTGCGGACGACGCTCGACGGCGACGAGCCTGGCCTGCTGGCCTACTGGCCGCTCGACCAGACCGGCGGCGTCGTCGCCCCGGATGTCTCGGAGACGGCCGCCCATCTCGTCTATTCGGGCGGCACGTACGCTGGCGAGGGCGCGCCGACGCTCGACGGCTGCCGCCTCACCGACGTCGACGGCGGCTACGCCTACCGCGGCCTCCGCTACGACGAGGGCGCGACGTTCCAGGTCCGCCCGCAGGCCGACGGCCGCTCGTTCCAGCCCGGCACGCAGAGCGTCTCGCTCTCGCCCGAGAGCCCGGTCCAGAACCAGGTCGACTTCACCGACGTGTCGGCGTTCACCTTCGCCGGCCGCGTCACGCTGG
>CAYPVZ010000728.1:0-1858 GCA_964414235.1 uncultured Rhodothermales bacterium
GGCGTCGGTCCTGTCGATGGCGCTCACGCCCGTCGCCGCGCCGGTCGCCGGCCGGCGGGCGGCCCTGCGCGCCCGCGACGACCGCCAGCCGGAGCTGGAGGCGGACGACCCGGAGACCGCCGCCGAGTCCTTCGCCGACCTGGAGAACCACGTCATCGTGGCCGGCTACGGGCACGCCGCGCGCAAGCTGGTCCACGTCCTCGACGGCTCGGGCGTCCCGTTCGCCGTCGTCACCCTCTCGCCCGACGGCGCCCGAGAGGCCGAGGAGCAAGGGTTGAAGGTGCTCCGCGGCGACTACGCCAAGCGCCACATCCTGGAGGCCGTCGGCCTCGCGCGCGCCAAGCTCCTCGTCATCCCGGACGACGCGCCCGGCATGGCCCACCGCATGGTCTCCGTCGCGCGCGCCCTCGCCCCGACGACGCGCATCGTCGCCCGCGTCCCGTCCTACGCCGACATCGCGTCGCTGACGGAGGCCGGCGCCGACCGCGTCATCGCCGTCGAGCTGGAGGCCGTCGTCGCGCTCTTCGACGACGTGCTCCGCCACTACCAGGTGGCCCCGGCCGACATCCTCCGCCACGAAGAGACGCTCCGCCACGGCAGCTACGAAGCTTTCGACGCCGCCGTCATGGACACGCCCGCCGTCCGCTGCGAGCTCGCCGCCGACTGCTTCTCGACGCGCACCGTCACCATCCGCGAGGGCACCCTCGCCGCCGGCCAGTCGCTCGCGGCCCTGGCGCTCGACGAGCGCCTGCTCCACGTGATCGAGGTCGCCCGCGACGGTGAGACCACGCGCACGCCCGACGGCGCCTTCACCCTCCAGGCCGGCGACGAGGTCCTCTTCGGTGGCTCGCCCCAGTCGTTCATCGACGCCGGCGAGCTGTTCCGGACCTCCGACGCCGGCACGCCCGCTCTCCCCGACCTGCCCCCCGCCCCCCGGCCGTCCGCCCCCAGGATCGACACGGCCGCGCCCGGCGCCGTCGACCCGGACCCGACCGCCGCCTGCTCGCACCTCGACCACGTCCACGCCGTCACGCCGGGCACACAGGGCTGCGCGGAGTGCCTGGAGAAGGGTGACCGCTGGGTCCACCTCCGCGTGTGCCTGGAGTGCGGCCACGTCGGCTGCTGCGACTCGTCGCCGGGCAAGCACGCCACGAAGCACTACCACCGCTCCGGGCACCCCATCGTGCGGAGCATCGAGCCCGGCGAGACCTGGGGCTGGTGCTACGAGGACAAGGTGATGCTGTAGCTGGCGAGAGCCGCGCCGCGCTGGCGGACGGCGACCGCCAGTCGGGTCAGGGGCGAGCGCGTTCGCGGAGGCGCCGGACGGCGTACGCCCCTCCGGCCACCGCCAGCAGCGAGAGCCCGGCGTCGACGGGGACGGCCGTGACCGGACCGCCGCCGCCGGGGAGGCCGGGGGCCTGGAGGAGGGCGGCGAGCAGGGGGAGAAGGGAGAGCATCATGGGATTCAGAGAAAAGAGGGCCCGGCTGGCGGACATACCGCCAGCCGGGCGAGTGAGTCAACGGACGACGGTGAGGCTCCGGGCTTCGGCGAACGTCTCGCCGGAGACGCGGACCACGTAGACGCCCGGCGCCAGCCGGCCCGCGTCGATGCCGACCTCGGCCGCTCCCGTGACCGGCGCGTCGAAGGCAACCATCACCTCGCGGCCGAGGGCATCGTAGACCGCCACCCGCACCCGCTCCGCCGTCGGCACGGCCACGCGGACCACCGAGCGGCTCATCGTCGGGTTCGGACGGGCCAGCGACACCTCGGCCACGCGCACGCCGGGCTCGCCCGCCGTCGCACCCGCCGGCACGAGGCGCACCGCAGCCGGTCGCCCGTCGGGGCGCCGTCCACGAT
>CAYPVZ010000729.1:0-1851 GCA_964414235.1 uncultured Rhodothermales bacterium
GGAGCTCGCCCGGCGGCAGCAGGCTGCCAGTGCCTGCCAGCCCCGCAGCCACCTCAATCCGACAGGCGTCACTGCACGTGTGCGGCGGCGTCCGCCGCAAGGTGCTCCACGAGCGCGCGCAGCTCGTCCGGCGGCAGCGGGATGTAGAGCAGGTCCGGCCCGCCGTCGACGCGCCGCGTCTTGACAAGGCCGTGGTCCTTGAACTCGACGAGGTGCGCGCGCAGCGTCGCGTCGGACGAGACGAGCAGGCGCTCGCGCGCGAGCCGGAAGAGGTGCTCGTACGCGATGCCCTCGATCTTGTCGTCGTCGCCGAGCAGCTCGTCGAGGGCGACCGTGCGGCGGGTCGTGCGCCCGGCGAACCCGCCGGTGCGGCGCACCTCGACGCGGGTGGCCGGCGGCGGGGTCGGGCCCGGCCCGGGGTCGGGTGGCGTGCCGGGGCCGGTCGGGTCGCCGGCCGGGCTGCCCGTGCCGGCGACCACCGGCTGCACGCCCACCCCCTCCCACGCGGCGCGCACGGCCGCCTCCTCGCGCGAGCCCGCGCCGTACCGTGCCCCGGCCGCCGCGAGGGTCAGCCCGGCGAAGGTCGCGAAGTCGCAGTCGGCGCGGATGTCGCCCCGGATCGCGTCGTACCAGACCTGCCCCGCGCCCTCCCAGGCGTGGCCGCCGAGGGCCACGGCCAGGTCGTGGAAGGCCTTGTTCGGGATGCCGGAGTTGATGTGGACCCCGCCGTTGTCGTCGGTGGTCTCGACGTAGTCGTCGAGGTGGGCCGGCTGCGGGTCGGTGCCCAGGCGGGGGTCGTCGTAGGCGAAGCCCGGGGCGGCCATGGAGCGCAGCGCCACGCCCTGCACGCCGGGGGCGAGCAGCTCGGCGCCGACCAGCCAGTCGGCCTCGTCGGCGGTCTGGCCGAGGAGGTGCTGCTTGACGAGCACCCCGAAGACGTCGGAGACCGACTCGTTGAGCGCCCCCGACTGGCCCTGGTAGTTCAGCCCCGACGTGTACTGCGTGACCCCGTGGGCGAGCTCGTGGCCGATGACGTCGACGCTGCGGGTGAAGCCGAGGAAGACGACGCCGTCACCGTCGCCGAAGACCATCTGGCTGCCGTCCCAGAACGCGTTGTCGTAGTCGCGGCCGTAGTGGACCGTGGCGACGAGCGGCAGCCCCTTGTCGTCGAGGGAGGTGCGGCCGTACGCCTCCTGCCACAGCGCCCACGTCGCGCCGAGCCCGTCGTAGGCCTCGCTGACCGCGGTGTCGCCGGTGGCCGGCTCGCCCTCGGCCCGCACCCGGGTGCCGGGGAGGGTCGTGCCCTGCTCGGCGTCGTGGATGCTGCGCTGCGGACCGGCCGCGGTGCCGGCCTCCGGGCGCGGCCCGGGTGAGCCCGCCCGCGGACGGACCTCGGCGGTGACCCGCGCCCGGCGCAGCGTCTCGTCGTGGGCCAGCGCCTCCCCGGCCCGCGCGGCGAGGACCGGGTCTCCGGAGGCCGCGAGCGCCCGCAGCACGTAGGGCGGGACGATCGAGCAGCACGCGGGAGAGGTCGTCATCCCTCCACGATGCCCCCGCCCACCGACACCCGCGAGCCGGCGGACGCCGCACGTCCAGCCGGCGTCCGGCGGGCCCCCGGGTGACGTCCAGGGTCGCGGGGTAGGGGTGGAGGAGACATCCGACCACCGTCCCGAGGAGGACCACGCATGCCACGAGTCGTCGCCATCACCGGAGCCAGCGGGGGGATCGGACGGGCCACCGCCCGCGAGTTCGCGCGACGGGGCGACGCCGTCGCGCTCCTCGCCCGCGGCGAGCGCGGGCTGGAGGCCGCGGCCGAGGAGGTGCGCGGCCTGGGCGGCCGGCCCCTCGTCG
>CAYPVZ010000730.1:0-1840 GCA_964414235.1 uncultured Rhodothermales bacterium
CGCTCGATGGGTGTCACCGCGTCGTAGCGCGCGGCGGGCGTGACGCCCATGCGGTGTGATTCAGGGCGCCGGGCCCTCGTCCGATAGGGGAGGGAAGCTCTCTCCTCCCTCATGCGCTTTCCCCTTCTCGCCCTGCTAGCGGCCTCGCTACTCCCGCTGGCGACCGCCGCCAGCGCCCAGGATCGCTTCGTGGCCTCCTGCGTCGCCTCGACCGAGGCTGACGCGTCCCTCCCGTTCGATCCCGGCCCGGTCTGCCAGTGCGCCGCCGAGGCGGTGATCGCGCAGGGCGTCCGCCCGGCCGACCTCGACGGAATCCTGGACTACGTGGGCGACGATCAGACGTTCGACGCGGCCGCCATGCCCGACGCTGCGCAGGCCGTCGCGTCGATGGCCATGGCGTCGCTCCAGAGCTGCGCGCTGGCCGCCAGCCCCGAGGCGCTCCGCGTGAGCGGCCAGACGCCAGCCGTGGACGCAGTGGACCTGCCCGTCAAGACCGCGCCGACGCAGATGGGCGGCTCCGGGGCGTCGGGTGTGCCGAGTGGGGGCGTGCGTCTCGGCAGCGGACCGGCGCCGAAGCGGACCGAGCAGGCAGGGCCCGGCGCGGCGATTCGCATCGTGGGGTAGGCGAAGCCTGAACGGCGGGAATCGAAAGCGCTTCCAGGGATTTCGCGGCAGCCGCATTCGAGGGCGGCCCGGCCGGCGGTGTAGGTTAGCCGCCCCCTCTGCCCGACCCTATGCCCCGGCCCACGCCCCGCCGTACGAAGATCGTCTGCACCATCGGCCCGGCGGTCGCCAGCCGCGAGGGCGTCCGCGCCCTCATCGGGGCCGGAATGGACGTCGCCCGGCTCAACTTCTCGCACGGCTCCTACGAGGACCACCGGCGGATGATCGAGATCGTCCGCGACGAGGCGAAGGCGGCCGGGCGTGTGGTGCCGGTCCTCCAGGATCTCCAGGGCCCCAAGATTCGCCTCGGCCTGGTCAAGGAGGGAGAAGTCATCGAAGAGGGAAGCGGCCTCGTCCTCACCAGCGAGCCCATTGACGAGAGCAGCGCCCGGCGCGTCCACGTGAGTTACGGGCCGCTGGCGGAAGAGGTCTCCGAGGGCAACCGCATCCTCCTCGACGACGGGCTCCTCGAACTGGTCGTGACCCGCGTCGAGGGCTCCGACGTCCACACCCGGGTCGTCGTGGGCGGGCCGCTGCGGAGCCGCAAGGGCGTCAACCTGCCGAAGCTGCGGACGGCGCGGCCGTCGCTGACCGACAAGGACATCGAAGACCTCCAGTTCGGGCTCGAGCACGACGTCGACTTCATCGCGCTCTCGTTCGTCCGCGCCGGCTCCGACGTCGAAGACCTGGTCCGACGGATCGCGGCGGCGGGCAAGTCGATCCCGGTCATCTCGAAGATCGAGAAGCCGGAGGCCGTCGACGACTTCGGCTCGATCCTCACGGCGTCGGCCGGCATCATGGTGGCGCGCGGCGACCTCGGCATCGAGATCCCGATGCAGGAGGTGCCCATCGTCCAGAAGCAGCTCATCCGGGCGTGTCTGGAAGTCTCGAAGCCAGTCATCACGGCGACTCAGATGCTGGAGTCGATGATCCAGAACCCGCGCCCGACGCGCGCTGAGGCCACCGACGTGGCCAACGCCGTGTTCGACGGGTCGGACGCCGTCATGCTCTCGGCCGAGACCGCCGCCGGGAAGTACCCCGTCGAGGCCGTCCGGGTCATGGACGAGATCGTCCGCGCGGCGGAAGCCAACCGGCGAGGGCTCGGCGGACGGCAGGCGGTCATGGCCGTGCCCGATCAGGCGGCCCCGATCACCGACGCCGTCTCCTTGATGCGGCG
>CAYPVZ010000731.1:0-1839 GCA_964414235.1 uncultured Rhodothermales bacterium
CTCCCAATCGTCCGGCATTCCGTCTGCATCGGCGTCCGCGGGAGGCTCGGCCGCGGCGAGGTCGGGCCAGCCGCCAACCTCGGTCTGCGAGTCGATGAGGCCACCCTCTCCCCTCTCGATCTGACCGACGATGCGCGCGTCCACCGCATCTCGCGCCGGCCGCGTCGCGCCAACGTCCGCCAGCAGGTGGGCACGGAGCGCCTCCGGCGGCGTGGCCGTGACGGCGGGCGCCGGGAACGGCGTCGGCACGCGGACGACGCTGGCGATGGCGCTCTGATCGACGCCGCGCGAGGCGCAGAGCCACTCGTCGGCGTCGCGCTGGCGGCCGTCATCCGCCAGTCGGAGGTTGTCGGCGGCGTAGATCCGGGCGTTCGTGCCGCCCACGTTGAAGGCGCACTCGGGGTGCCGGGCGTAGGCCAGCGGCTGGACGACGTTGCCGACGTCGTTCATCTGGAGGAAGTCCTCGTAGGTGTAGCCCGGCTGGTCGCCCCAGCCGACGACGAGGTTGCTCCGGAAGTCGAGCCGGACGTCCTTCGGGCGCGGGTTGCGGCTCTCGTGGAAGGCGTACACCGAATGATGGATCGACACATCGCCGGTCGCCGTGATGAGCGTGCCGTAGCCGTGCGCCCCTTTGTGATGGACCGACTGGTTGAGGCTCTCCGCGATCAGGCCGTATTGGACCGTCACTGCCGTCGCGCGGTGGACGACGCTCACGGTCTCGTCCGTCGCCCACGTCGCCGAGCAGTGGTCGAGGATGGCCGGCCCGTTGTGGATGTTGATCGCGTCCTGCTCCTCGTGCGCCACGTCGCCCGGCCGGACGCGGAGGTAGCGCAGGATCACGTCCGGTCCGTAGACCTCGACGCCGTGGTCCGCCAGCGCCACCCCCTCCCCCGGCGCCGACTGTCCGGCAATCGTCAGATGCCCGTTCCAGATCTCCAGGCGCCGCTTCAGTCGGATCGTCCCGGCCACGCGGAAGACGACCGTCCGCGGCCCCTCCGCCTCGACGGCGGCGCGGAGCGAGCCGGGGATCGGGGCCTCGCCCTCGCCGTAGTCCGCCAGCGTCGTGACGCGGTAGACGGCACCGCCGCGCCCACCAGTCGTCCACATGCCGTAGCCCTCGGCGCCCGGGAACGCCGGGATCGGCGTCTGGCCGCTGGCGGTCGCCGCCAGCACGAGGCCGGCGGCGAGCACGACGGCCCACCCGATCCTGGCGGCGACGGGGCGCGCGGCCGTCACGCCCGGCCCCGTCCGTCGATCCGGACGTCGGCCAGCGCCGCGTCGTCCGACTCGCCCAGGTTGTAGGTGTCGCGCACGAGGCCCACGGCGAGGGCGTGGATCAGCCGGCGCGCGTCGTCCTCGTCGATCCGGTGCTCGGCGACGAGCCCGGCGAGGTAGTCGGCGTCGACGCGGCGCGAGAGATCGTGGCGAGCCGGGATCGAGAGGAAGGCGCGCGTGTCGTCGTTGAAGCCGGCCGTGTTGTAGATCCCGGCCGTCTCGGTCGTCCGCTGGCGGTAGCGGCGCATGCCCTCGATGGAGTCGAAGAACCACCACGCCGGGCCGAGACGCATGGCCGGGTAGTGGCCGGCGAGCGGCGCCAGTTCGCGGGCATAGGTCGTCTCGTCGAGCGTGAACACGACGAGCGTCAGGCGCGGGTCGGTGCCGTAGGCGTTGAGGAGCGCGCGGAGGTTGCGCGTGTACTCGGTGGCGAGCGGGATGTCGCCGCCCATGTCGCGCCCGAAGCGCTCGAAGACGCCCGCGTTGTGGTCGCGGAAAGACCCGGGGGGGAGCTGCATCACGAGGCCGTCGTCGATGCTCATGCGCGCCATCTCCATGAGCATG
>CAYPVZ010000732.1:0-1838 GCA_964414235.1 uncultured Rhodothermales bacterium
CGGCCGGGGCCTCCCCTCTCGGGGCGCCCCGGCCGGGCGTCCGGTCGGGGGCCCGCTAGCGGACGACCGTGAACGAGGTCGAGGCCACCTGCCCGCCCGCCTCGGCGCGGACGAGATAGAGGCCGGCCGCCAGCCCGCGCGTCTCGATGTCGAGCGTGCGGCCCGCGACGAGCGCGTCCTGGGCGACCGTCGCCACCACGCGGCCCGTCACGTCGAAGACGCGGACCGTCACGAAGGCGTCGGCCGGGGCCGAGACCTCGACACGAGCGGCAGCGGCCGTCGGGTTCGGGAAGACGCGGCCGATGGCCAGGTCCCCACGCCCGACCGGTGTGCCCTCGGTGGCCACCGGGCGGAGGTCGTCGAAGCCGTTGGCGTGTGAGTACGGCAGGTCGCCGGGCGCGAACGAGCCCGTCGGGTTGATCTCCCACGGGAGCGGCGAGTCCGTCATGTTCGACGGGAGGTCGTTCGCGTTGAAGCGGAAGTAGTCGCTGCCGAAGGCGAACGAGCCGGACGAGGTGTCGGTGATGTACCGGTACCGGCGACGGCCCGCCTTGCCCGAGCTCCGCGTGCCCTCGCCGTAGACGCCCGACGCCTCGCTCCCGCCGAACGCGTAGTGGTACGCGACGGCGTTGTAGGTCGGGCCATTCACCGTCAGGGTGCCCGTGTAGACGTGGTCCCCATCCGGATCGTCGAGCTTGAACCCGGTGATGGCGGCGGCGCCGTCGAGGTCCATCAGTCGGCCGTCCTGGCGCGTGAGGTCGTAGCCCTGGGTCGCGAGCCAGAGCGGGTCCTCGAACACGACGGTCACGGTGTCCGTGGCCGGGTTGAAGGCGCGCGACGCGAACGCCATCGCGCCGGTCATGTCGACCGTGAACGTGACGTCGACCGACGTCCCATCGGCGATGAGGTTGCCCGGCCGGATCGAGTTGAAGAACTCGGGCCCGACGCTGGCGTCCTCCCCGGAGAAGGTGTAGACGCGGTTGCCGCCGCCGTAGTCGAGCGGCTCCTCCCAGCCGAGGATGAGCTCCTGGTCCTCCGCGTTCGTGAACTGGGGGTCGGTCCCGTTCTCGGCGTTGAAGTCGACGAAGTACTTGTACTCGAGCTCGTCACCGGATTCCGCCGTGATCGACTGCGTCGTGGCGTAGCGCAGGGTTCCCGGGATGCGGGTGAGGACGCAGTCGTCGGTCCGGGTTTCGGCCGGAGCAGTCGCATTCTGGCAGTCGCCCCAGCCGTCCTGATTCTCGATCGGCGGCACGAACTGGCCCCGGATCTGGATGAAGTCGTTGGACGTGGCGAACAGGCCGATAGAGTTGACCGGTGAGACGTCGACGGTGAAGGACACCGTCCGCGTCACCTCGTTCTCGTTGACCGGCGGGTCGACGGCGGGCGTATCGCCGAAGTACTGCCAGTAGAGGGTCGAGTCCTGGGCGGGGATGACGAACTCGCGGTTGCCGCCCGCCCGGTCGTCCCAGCCCGCGCCGGTGTCGGAGTCCGAGAAGAAGAACTTGTAGGCCTGGGTCGTCCCGATGGCCGAGGCCGGGTACATCACGGCGCCCGAGAACAGGTCGTAGCCCGGTCGGCCCGTGTCGTCGCTCTCGCGAGTCAGGACGATGTTGGTCGTGCCCCAATCGACAGTCCGGCCATCCTGGCGGCCTCCGGGCACGTTGTCGCCCCGGACGCCGACGACCAACTCGTCGTCGTCGCGGTCGTAGCCCTTGACGTTGACGGCCATGTCCGTCAGCATGAACACGCGGAACCACACGGCGACGGAGTCGCCCGTCGCCGCGAACGGCCGCCAGTCGTAGGGCCGGGCGCCGCCGGTCTTGTTGAAGTAGTGG